>CAZKQQ010000036.1:0-26946 GCA_964554945.1 uncultured Solibacteraceae bacterium
AGGTGGATCTGAACTTCAACATCAAGCCGTTCATCAACGATTTAATGAACGCCACGGGTCTGGCCTTCGATTCCCAGGGAATGCTGTACATCTCGAGCCGGTACGACGGATTTATTTATCAGGTGACCCCGAACGGGAATATGTCGACGTACGTGGAAGGCATGGGAGTGGCCACTGGAATCGCGTTCGACAGTAAAGGCAATCTATACGTAGGGGACCGGAGCGGGACGGTTTTCAAAATCAGCCCGAACCGCCAGATTTTCGTATTTGCAACGCTGGAGCCATCCATCTCCGCTTATCATCTGGCGTTCGGTCCGGATGACCAGCTCTACGTCACGGGTCCGACGACTTCCAGCTTCGACGGGGTCCACCGGATCTCCCAGGAGGGAGAAGTCGACGTATTCTATCGGGGGCTCGGCCGGCCGCAAGGCATGGCATTCGACGATCAAGGCCGTCTCTATGTGGCGGCTTCCTTATCGGGCCGCAAAGGCATCGTGCGCATTTATCCGGACAAACGAGCCGATCTGTTCGTGTCCGGTCCAGGGATTGTCGGGCTGGCTTTCAGCCCCTCGCGCGCGATGGTGATCACCACCACCAACGCGCTCTATCGCGTGGACGTCGGCATCCGGGGCCGCCCGCTGTTCTGATGAACGCAGAAATAGTCGCAGTCGGCTCGGAAATGCTGACGCCGCAGCGCGTCGATACGAACTCTCTGTATCTGACGGCGGAGTTGAACAACCTGGGGGTGGAAGTAGTCACGAAGTATGTGATCGGCGATCACCTGGAGCGGCTTCGGGACGCAGTGCGGCATGCCATCGCGAAGTCGGAAATCCTGGTTATCTCAGGCGGCCTGGGACCGACGG
This sequence comes from uncultured Solibacteraceae bacterium, assembly GCA_964554945.1. Lineage (GTDB taxonomy): Bacteria > Acidobacteriota > Terriglobia > Bryobacterales > Bryobacteraceae > PSRJ01. The sequence goes on from CAZKQQ010000036.1 coordinate 864, forward strand.
AGGACGATCTGACGCGCGAGGCGGTGGCGCACGCGCTGGACCGGAAGCTGATCTTCAACGAGGAAATTTCCGCGGCTCTGGAACAGCGTTTCGCCAGGCTCAATCGGAAGATGGCAGAGGTCAACAAGCGGCAGGCCTTCCTCATCGAAGGCGCAACGATTCTGCCGAACGACCGCGGGACCGCACCGGGGCAGTGGGTGGAAGAATCCGGGGCGGTGGTGATGCTGCTGCCCGGTCCTCCGCACGAGCTGAAAGCGATGTTTGAGCGGCAATGTCTGCCGCGGCTGGCGCGGCTGGTGCCGCAGCTGGTGATCCGCACCATCTGCCTGCGGGTGGCGGGGATGGGCGAATCCGATCTCGATCAGTTGATCGCGCCGGTCTACAAGAAGTATGAGAATCCGGTAACCACGATCCTAGCCGCCGCGGGCGACATCCAGATTCACCTTCGCGCCCGGTGTACAACGGAAGCCGAGGCGAATGCGCTGCTGGCGGAAGTGGCCGGACCGGTCGAACTACTGCTGGGGGACCGCGTGTATTCGCGGAATGGAGATCCGCTCGAGACGGTTGCCGGCGATTTGCTGCGGAGCAATCACGCGACCGTTTCGGTGGCGGAGAGCTGTACTGGCGGCATGCTCGGGGAGCGCTTCACGTCGGTGGCGGGCAGTTCCGCGTATTTCGTGGGGGGCTTCATCACGTATACGAACGAGATGAAGATCGAGATGCTCGGGGTGACGCCGGAACTGTTAGCCGAGCACGGCGCGGTGAGCAAGCCGGTGGCGGAGGCAATGGCGCTCGGCGCGCGCCGGCGGACGGGTTCCACCTATGCGCTGGCGATCACGGGCGTTGCCGGTCCGGCGGGCGGGGGCGAATCGGTTCCCGTCGGCACTACCTTTATCGCCATCGCCGACAGCGAAGGCACTCAGGTGCTCCAGCGGCAATTTCTGGGCGACCGGACGCGCATCCGGAATTTTGCGTCGCAACTGGCGTTGGATTTGCTGCGGCGGCGGATTACGGGAAAGCTGGCGTAGCTGGGCGGGCCGGTCGGAGACCTGTCCCACGCAATGAAAATCAGAACCATTAGCCGCGAAGATCGCCGGGATTCCGGTTTCGTATCGCAGCCCCGAGATCCCGGCGGCCCAGACCCTGCTTACAGAGATCGTAGAAAATCGAGAATCGCCTGCCTGTCTCCGGCGGACAATGCATTGAATTTCTGGATCACCGCGGCGGCTTCGGAGGGCGGATATCCCGGTCCATTTCCGCCGGAGCCTTGAGGTCCGCGATCGTGCTGGTCGCCATCGTCAGCGCCCGAAGCGTGCGCTTTGATGGCGGCCAGCAGGTCATCGGTCCGGCCGTCGTGGAGGAAGAAGATACGCTGCCCCACACCCCAGAGGGGCGTGGTGCGGAACATGTCGCCTTGTGCAAGACCCTGGGTAACGTTGTCTGCTAGGCCGCTACCCATGTGATGAACCAGCAGGTCGGAGTAGAGCTGGGCGTCCAGATTCTGGAGCGCCTCGATTTCGTTTTGCGATCCGGTCTTCATCGACGGCGTGTGGCACAAGAAGCATCCGATTCCCGGATGGTTGACGTCGGAACCGAACAACTGCTGGCCGCGGCGGGCACTCGGAGAGAACGGCGCGGGCTGAGGTGGCGCCAGTTCGCGCATGAAGATCGCGAATTCCAGCCAGTCAGGCAGCATGTGCAAGGGATTGTCGAAACCCTGATTGCGCAAATCGCTGGCGTCGGTACGGGTCACATCATTCGGTTCGTTAACGCCATGGGAGCAGTTCGGCGTCTCATCGGTGCGGGTGGGAAAGACATCGTTGGTTACGCCCATCTCCACGTTGTAAGCTTCGCCGGAGAAGATGGTGAGCGATTTATTCTGGGCCTTCCATCCGAAGCGGGTGATGGTTCCATCGTTGCCGCTGCGATTCGGAATGCCGCCGATGCCTAAGGCAAGCCGTAGGGATGCGGTGGCGGCAGCGCTGGCGAGAATAGTCCGGTCGGGAATCGATTCGATCAAGCCAAGGCCAAAGGTCTGGAGAGGGATCCGGAAGGACAAGTTGCCGTTCCGGTATTGGGTCTCGAAATCAGTCGGGGGAAGTTCCGATGAGGAGCATCCGGGACTGCCGATGTCAGATCTTCCGACGATGGTGAACAATTGATGGACACCGCCATCCGGCGATCCGTCCGGTTTTCTTTGAAATCGCACTTCGCGGATGGGACCAAATTGCGTCAGGAAGGAGGGGACATAATTCTGGGCTCCCTTGCGGTGGGGAATGAGGTCGAACATCGGATTCTCGGGTTTGCGATGCTTATTCGACGGATCTTGCGGGTTGGGGACCAGGAATCCACCCGAACCACCAATGGCCGGTTGCTGATGGCAGACCGAGCACTGATCCGCATTAAACCGGGCACCCAGGCCGGACGAGTTCGTCAGAGTAGCGAGATTGGGATCTTCGCCAGTATTTGAACCCAGAGTCATGTCGCTGCAGGTGTCGCACACGGATTCGAGTTGCGTGGTTCGCAACTTTCCCTCGATAAAGAGGGCTAATTCGTTAGGGCTCAATCCGGGAATCGGTCCACCGGCCCCCGAAGAACCGCCGCGAACCCCCGGATCCTTCTGTGCGAAGGCGAGCGAGGCCAGGCACAGCGGCAAAACCACAGCGCGTGCCAAAAGACGAGAGCCGATTTTCATGATTCCTCCGTTAAGTCATCATTCGACGCGAATCCCGCGTCACAGGGGTAAACGGAATCACGGAACAAATCCGGACACATTGCAGGAAAAAGCCGATGTCGGGCAGCAGGTTTTCCGCTATTATCAACAAATCAACTAATCAGGCTGCGGCAGAACTGTTGACGAAGGGAGCGGGGAGTGCCCGAAATGACTGCATGGCTGTCCGGAGCGCGCCAAGGGGAACGCCGGGCTCTGGATCAACTCTTCGCGGAGCTTTACCGCGACCTGCGGCAACTGGCGCACGCGCGGCTTCGACGCCACAAAGCCCCGACGCTGCTGGATACGACCTCGCTGGTACACGAATCCTATTTACGATTCCTGAAGGCCGGCCAAGTGCAGATCGACGATCGCGTACATTTTCTAGCCTACGCCGCGCGGGTGATGCGCTCAGTTGTGGTGGACTTCGTGCGCGAGGGATCCGCGCAGCGGCGGGGCGGGCAGGATGAGCATGTGCCGCTGGATTCCGAGGCAGGAGCATCGATGGCGAGGGGGGAACGGGAAATCCTCCGGGTTCATGAGGCCCTGGAGCAACTTGCCGCAGTGAGCGACCGCCTGGTAAGCGTGGTCGAGATGCGGTATTTCGGAGGCATGAACGAGGAGGAAATCGCGGAAGCCCTCGGTCTTGCGGAAAGAACGGTGCGGCGAGACTGGGAGAAAGCGCGGATTATTTTGGGAGCCGCACTGAAATGATCGGATGCATGTCCGGAACGGCGGGCCGGATTCCGTATTCTTCTTAAGGATTGCTCGAAGCGATCGATGTCACCACTCCGGATCATTCCGTTTGACGCTGAGACCTGGCCGCGGTTGTCCCAACTCCTGGACAACTGGCTGGAACTGGCGCCAGAAGCGCGCGCCAACTGGCTCGGCAGCCTGGGTCCGGAGCATGAGGACCTGCTGCCGATTCTGCGCGAGTTGTTGACGGCCGAGAACGCCGTCGCAGACGCGAGCTTTTTGAATGCGCTACCGGCGATCGAAGGCCGGAGCGAACCCGCCGTGGCCGGTTTCGCCCCGGATGGGCTTGTCGGACCCTACCGGTTGATTCGAGAACTGGGTCGCGGCGGCATGGGAGTCGTGTGGCTGGCCGAGCGTGCGGACGGCTCGATCCGGCGCCCAATTGCTCTAAAACTGCCGATGATCTCGATGCAGGCCGGCATGTCGGAGCGATTCGCCCGAGAACGGGATATTCTCGCGAAACTGGCTCATCCGCACATAGCGCGGCTCTATGACACCGGCATGGGAGCGGGAGAACAGCCGTATCTTGCGCTGGAGTACGTCGATGGAGAAACCATCACGGCGTACTGCGACCGGGAACGCCACGGGGTTAAGCCACGGCTCCGATTGTTCCTGGATGTTTTGCGCGCCGTGCAGTATGCGCACACGAATTTGATCGTGCACCGCGATCTGAAACCGTCGAATATCCTGGTAACGCAGGACGGCCAGGTACGGCTGCTGGATTTTGGAATCGCGAAGCTGCTCACCGAAGGCGAAGCGGCAGAGACAGAACTGACTCGAATCGGTGGGAGGGCGCTGACACCGGACTATGCCAGCCCGGAGCAGATTACAGGCGAACCCATCACGACGGCCAGCGATGTGTACTCGCTGGGTGTGGTTCTCTATGAATTGCTCACGGGCGACCGGCCCTACCGGCTGAAGCGGGACACGCGCGGCAGCCTGGAAGAGGCGATTGTCGCGACGGACCCGGCGCGGCCGAGCCAGATGGTGAAGGGGGACGAGAAGGCGCGCGCCCGCGGCTCAACCGCGAAACGTCTGGCGCGGGAGTTGAAGGGCGACCTGGACACGATTATCCAGAAAGCCCTGCGGAAGCAGCCGATCCAGCGATATGCAACCGTGGACACGTTCGCGCAGGATATCGAACGGTATCTTCGCGGAGAGCCGGTACTGGCGCAGGGCGAAAGAGCGTGGTACCGCGTCAAAAAGTTCGTACTCCGGAACAAGCTCGCGGCGGCATCCACAGCGGCGGCAGCGGTTGCACTGAGCATTGGACTTGGGATCGCACTATGGCAAACCCACATCGCGGTTTTGGAGAAAGGGCGGGCCGACGCGAATTCCTCCGAAGCGCAGGCGGTGAACGATTTCCTGCGGAACGATCTGCTGGCGCAAGCGAGTCCGAACGCCCAAAGCGGTCCTAGTTACAAACCCAACCCCGACCTGACCGTGCGCGCGGCACTCGACCGGGCGGCGGCGCGGATACCGGGAAAATTCGGCAAGCAGCCCCTGGTGGAGGCTGCGGTCCGCCAGACGATGGGAGACACCTACAAAGACCTGGGGTTGTATCCAGAGGCTCAAATACAGACGGAACAAGCGCTGGCGATTCGGCGGCGACTTCTAGGCGAGGGACATCCGGATACCTTGCTCAGCATGAACAATCTGGCGCTTCTGCATCTTCGGCAGGGAAGGTATGCGCAGGCCGAGCCGCTGTTGAAGGTGGGGGTCGAGACGAGGCGGCGCTTACTGGGCGAAGAACATCCTGACACGTTGAATTCGATGGATAACCTCACGGAGTTATACCAGCGTCAAGGCAAATTTTCGCAAGCCGAGGCACTCACCAGTAGGGTGCTGGACGCGCGGCGGCGGGCCCTGGGAGCGCAGCACCCGGATACGCTGAGCTCGATGAATAATCTGGGTCTCCTGTACGTCTACGACGGCAAATACGCGGAGGCAGAACGGTTGCTGGTAGCGGTTAACAACATCAGGCCGCGCGTACTCGGTCCGGAGCACCCCAATACTCTTGTGACTATGAACAACCTGGCCATGCTGTACTGGCAGCAAGGCCGATATCCGCAATCGGAGAGCCTGTTCCGCAAAGTAGTTGAGGTCGAGCATCGCGTGCTGGGCGCGGAGCACCCCGAGACGCTGACAGCCATCAACAACCTGTCCGCCGTCTACTCGCGAGAGGGCAAGTATGGGGAAGCCGAGACGCTGGTAAATGAAGTTTTGGAGGTTCGACGCCGCGTCCTCGGGGACGAACACCCCAGCACCCTGACCAGCATGAGTATCCTGGCAGGGTTAGCGAGGAGCCTCGGGAAATATGAGGAAGCCGACCGGCTGTACACCAGGGCCTGGGACATCGACAGGCGCACGCTGGGGGCGAATCATCCCAACACACTCTCGGTGGCGGACAATCTCGCGGTGCTTCGCCGGGCGCGACACGCCTATCCGGCCGCCGAATCCCTGTTCACGAAAGTTCTGGAGGCAAGGAGAACGGGCTTGGGCGAGCAGCACCCGGATACGCTGACCACGGAGTATCACCTTGCGGAACTCTACCGAGACGAAGGGCAGATTGCCCAGGCAGAAGAATTGTTCGCCAAGGTGCTGGAGACGCGCCGCCGTGTGCTGGGGCCGAACCATCCGGATACCGCGGGCGCGGCTGCATCGCTTGGAGCAGTTTTGCTGCTCAAAGGGAAATATACCGATGCCGAGACACGTTTTCGCGAGGCTCTGACAATTCAGGAGAAGACGGCACCGGACGGCTGGGTGCGATATCAAACGCAAAGCATGCTGGGAGCCAGTCTGGCGGGACAGGGAAAGTTCACAGACAGCGAACCTCTGCTGGTGTCCGGAAACCGGGGTCTGATCGAGCGTAGGACGACGATCCCGTTCGAATCCCAATCGATAATTAAGAAGTCCGCGGCGTGGATGGCCAAGGCCCAAAGGGATTCACGCGCCCGCCGAACCTCCGCTGCAGGCGAGCCGGATGCCGGCTATTTGCTTGCCAGCAAGTCCCGCTGACGAGTCAGGCGCAGATTGCGCTCTTGCGCGAAGCGCTGAACAGCGGCGACGATGGAAGCCGCGTCCAAATGCGCTTCCGCGATCACATCCGGTTCCAGGCCGCCGGTCAGCCATTGGTTATCCCAATCGGAGGTGAGCGAGTACTCGTCGGTAAGGGGGCCGAGATTGCGTACGGGCATCACGCGGCGAGTACCCGTTGAGACCACCATTACGTCATAGAGCGCTTCGGGCGGCAGCACGGAATTGCGATACGCCTCGGATTGGCGGTCGAAGAGATCTTCGCTGATGGCTGCGATCACTCTCACGTTGATGCCGGCCGCTTCGAGTTTGGGCAGCGACTGCACGAGGTTGACGGTGGAGCTGGAACCCTGTGTGATCACGTAGCCGTGCTTCGGTTGGCCGGGCACGAAATCGCGAATCACGTAAAGGCCTTTGGCGGCGGCGCGAAGGTCGGGGTCGGCGAACTTCGAGCGGTCGGCGACTGGAAAATCAGGACGCGCCACTTCGATGGTGATCAGGCCGACTTTCTGATCGCGCGCGGCGATTTCGGCCGCAGCAAAATAGCCGGGGGCGACGTCATTATAATCCCAGAAATTCAGATTGATGGCCTGGCCGCGAGGGAACAGCTTCCAGACTTGCGGCGCGAAGATGCCGAAGTGCGTGCGGGCATCGGCGGCGGTCTCGGGGCCGGAATGGCCGGCCAGAATATGCAGTACTCCCATACGGAACCGGCTGTCCTGGTTCTGCTGGCTCCACACCCGGGCCGGGGTGTACATCAAGGGCGTGAATGCGCCGTAAGTGCCGCTGATGGCCCAGACTCCCGCAAATTTCGTGGGATCGAGCGAAGCGCTCTGACCCACCAGGCCGATCGCAGTGGAGGCATTACCGGCTTCTTCGATTGCCGCCTTGAGCCGCGTGCCGAGCGGGTTGGTTTCCGGATCGTAGTGTCCCCACAAATTGCCGTGTTCGAGATTGATGGACTCCGACAGATCCGCGGCTATGGTGAAAAAGCGGTTATCGGTGACGTAGTTCATCCACTTGAGAATCTCGGAAATACCGCGTCGCGTGCCGGCCACCTCGCCGGGTTTTTTGAAAAGGGAGATGCCGACTTCCTTCTCGGCGCCGGAGATGGGATTCTTGATTTTGACTTTCTGCGGTTCGACCGGAAGGTTGGCCACGCGCAGACGCTCATCGAGGAACGGATCACGCTTCACATCGATGCGCAGCGGCAATTCGTCCTTGACGGAATCGCCCAGCTCGACTAAACGGTCGGCGAGCCAGTCGCCGAGGCCGTTGCGATCGAGCAGCGACATCACCACGTCCATGTTGGTCTTGAACTGGATGAGACGCTCGCGCGGATCGGTGACGGCGCCCTGGCGGATTCCGGCGAACTCCACGCCATAGTGCTGCTCGAACGATTGGGCCAATGCCAAGAAGTACGGTGAATTCATCTTCATGGCGTAGGGATGGCTCGGATAACCGACAACCTGATCTCCAAATCCAGCAATCTTGCCGTTGACGGCGCTGGGCCAATATCCCTTGACGGTCTGCCCGATCACGACCATAGGACGGCGATCGTTCGGTTCCCAATCTTCCATGGCTTTGAGCGCGGCGACGATCTCTCCGTAGTCGTTGCCGTTGTCGAGCGTGAATACGTTCCAGCCATAGGAAGTCCACTGGTCGGCAAGCCGGTAGCGATCGAATCGGTTGGGGATGACGCCGCCGAACAAACTGTCGTCAATGCCCGCGTTATTGGAGGAGACGAGCACGCGCAGCCGCTTGCCGACGGAGAGAGCCAGTGCCTGCGTTTTGAGCTCCTGGGCATGACCCTCGGTGAGGGCGAACTCGCCTTCAAAGGCCATGACTTTGGGGGAACTCAGGCTGGGAGCGCCGACAACATCCCAGAAAGCCGCTTTGCCGGCGGCAGTGGCAATGCCAATCCCGGAAGGTCCGCCGTTTACATCATTGGTGCAGTCGATGCTTTCGGCGTGACCGGAGAGCGCGCGGATGCCACGCGTTTTGGCTTGCGCGAATAGCGGATGGTCGGCCAGTTTTTGTTCCTGCAAAAGAGTTTTCAGAGCACCGGCGCCGCGGCGGAAGCCCAGGGCGTCAACGGGCAGCATGGCAACGTGAGGATCCACGTAATACCGGCGATCGCCCGTGGCGTCATACTTGCGGGCCAGGGCTTGGCCCATGATCATCCAGAGGGCATAGCAAGTGGGAATGCAATGGCCGGCGGCGAGCATGAATTTGTCGCCGTAAGGATGCTTAGGGCGCCGGTAGTCGTAACGGAGGCCGCCGAATTCGGGGCCGACCAGATGAGCAGCCACATTGTACGGGGTGTAGGCGAGCGGGCCGCCGAAGTGACCGGTCTGCGCATAGTTACCGAGCAGGACCAGGGTCATACAGGTCATGTACCCGACATCTTCCAAGCGATCCCGATCATAGGGCGCTTTCAAGGGCGTGATGGGTGAAACCAAGGTCTCGAGACTGGGAATGGAAGCCAAAACTCCTCCGTATACGAATCCTCTATTCTACGACGACGCGGTGGGTTGCTGTTGCTCCGGGGGATATCCGCCGATAGGGGAATGGGAGAAGGGTGTGAGAATCCTCGCTGCCGATGACAATCCGGTTTCGCAGACGATGCTGCGCTCGATCCTGAGTAGGTGGGGTTATGAAGTCGCAATGGTCAAGGATGGCAACGAAGCCCTGCAGATCCTGCAGGCGGAGGATCCGCCGCGCCTGGCGATACTGGACTGGATGATGCCTGGTTTGGATGGAGTAGAAGTGTGCCGGCACATTCGAGCCGCAAGGCGCGAGCCATACATATATATCGTGCTGCTGTCGGCAAGGACGAATTCGGACGATCTGGTGGAGGGTATCGACTCCGGGGCCGACGATTATCTGACCAAGCCCGTCAAACAGGCCGAGTTGCGGGCGCGGCTACGGGCAGGGCAACGGATTCTGGATTTGCAGGAAGAACTTCTGGCGGCGCGCGAAGCACTCCGGCTGGAAGCTACGCACGATTCCCTTACGGGATTACTGAACCGTCGCGCCATTCTCGGTGTGCTGCAGAACGAATCAGAACGAGCATGCCGGGAAGGAGGCGAGCTGTCGGTATTGATGGCCGACCTGGATCATTTCAAGCAGGTCAACGATCAACACGGACATCTGGCGGGCGACGCGGTACTGGCCGAGAGCGGTAGACGCATGAAGTCATCCATGCGGCGGTATGATTCTCTAGGGCGCTACGGCGGTGAGGAGTTCGTGGTAGTGCTGCCAGGGTGCGGCGCAGACGGAGCATTGGCCCAAGCCGAACGCCTGAGACTCTCGATTTCTGCGACGCCATTCGCGTTTGGAGATAAGTTCCTGACGATCACTTGCAGCGTCGGGCTGGCGTGTCCTCCGGTTACCATACGACGGAACACCGATTCGCTGATTCGCGCCGCGGATCTCGCGCTTTACTCGGCCAAAGCGAAGGGCCGAAACCAAATTGCATGCGCCGATACGGTGATGACGGGCGCGAAATAAAAACTGGTTGCGCCGGGCTCCGGTTAGGTTATACTGATGTTCCCCTACCGGAGTTCGCTTGATGAATTTCGCCGTTCAAACGGAATCAGAACAAGCACTAGCCGAGTTGGTGCATGATTTGCGCCAACCGCTCAGCACGCTCGAATACAGCGCTTCGTACCTGCAGATAATACTTCGTGGAACCGAAGGGCCGGCTCAAGAGCAGCTGCGTGTGATGCAGCAGCAGATTGAAGTGGCGGCGCGACTGCTAAGCAATGTGGCCGCGCGTTTGTCGCGACCGGCGATTCAGCGCCCAGTCGCGGGCGAGAGCCTGGATCTTACGAAATCGGAGACCGCAGCGGTCACATAGACGGGCGGCTTCACCAAGAACTGCGGCTTGTGGTCCCACAAGCCGGAGGCGACATCCTCCCACATCGGAACGTTGATTCCGCGGTCGATAACGACGAAAGCGTCCGCGCGGTCCATGAAGCGCAAGCTGGAAGGTTTGAAGTCGCCGCAAGCAAAATCCAAAACCATCAGGAAGACATCGGGATTGAGGAGTTCCAGTACGCTATTGGACTCCATGATGACATTGCCGCCCGAAGCAGCGATTTTGGAAAGCGTCGTCCTGGCACGGGCCAACTCGCCCATCGGGGTGCGCAGCCACAAGGAGCGCTCGGCGCCGGCAGCGAGGAACCGGCCGGAATCGGTGCGGCTGGGCTCGAACTCTTCGCTGAGTGCGAAGGGATGATCGGGCTCGGTCTCGCAGCCACAAGCTTCTCCGTGGTGGGAGCAAACACCGTGACCGTACTGCGTGATCTTCACAGCAGTCCACTTCTGATCGCGCAGCTTGCGAATGAGGCCTGCGACGACAGAAGTCTTGCCGATATTCCGGGAATGACCGCCGATCACCACGAGCATCAGGTGCCTCTTTCCAATTCCGCCAGGCGGCGCCGGATCTCGCTGATTTCGCGCCGCAATTCCGGCAGCTTCGTGAGATTGGCGAGAGCCTCGAGGTGCCGCTTGAGCGGTCGAGCGGGTGTGCCCCAAACAATTTCACCGGCGCGGACAATCTTGGAGCTGAGCACACCGCATCCGGAACCGAGGGTAGCGCGGGTTTCGATGCGGGCTTTGTCCCCAACGCCGACCTGGCCGCCGATCACGGCGTAGTCCTCCACCACGACGCCGCCGGAAAATCCGGTTTGCGCAGCGACGACGACATGACGTCCGATGCGGCAATTGTGGCCCACATGCACCATGTTATCGAGTTTGGTGCCCTCGCCGATGGAGGTGACGCCGAGCGCCGCGCGATCGACGCACGAATTGGCGCCAATCTCAACAAAATCACTGATTTCGACGCGTCCCACCTGGGGAAACTTGTGCCAGCGATCGTGCTCCATCACATAGCCGAAGCCGTCGGCGCCGATAACGCAACCCGAGTGCAGGATGGAGCCGCGGCCGATGTCGACGTTATCGTAAATGGTGACGTTTGGATGGAGAATGCAGCCATCGCCGAGCACGACGCGCTTACCGATGGAGCAGCCGGCTCCAATGCTGGTAGCGACTCCCAGGCGCGAGCCGTCGCCCACGCAGGCGTGGGGGCCGATGTAGACCAATGCGCCCATTTCCACTTTACCCACGACCGCCGTGGGATGAACGCCGGGTTTGAGCTCAGCGGTGGGATAGAATCGGCTCATGCTACGGGCGAAGGCGGTACGGGGTTCCGCGACCCGGATTACGGTGCGATGTCCGGGTCCCGACCATTGCAGCGGAACCAGCAGACACCCAGCCGCCGAAGCTTCAGCCTGGGCCTCGGCCTTGCGAGTCCCCAGGAATGCCAGGTCCGAGGCGCCGGCGGTTTCGATCGGCGCCACGCCGGTCAGCTCTTTTTCGCCGTCGCCCTCATAGGTGGCGCCGAGCCATTCCGCCAATTCCCGAACGCGCATGACTTATCATACAAAGTGGCATGCATGCCGCATTATCGGGGGCTTCACCCCGTAACCCACTCGAGCCAATCGCCCGTCCATCGGTAAGCTTTCTTACCGCAGAAGACCGAAGGGTGATTGCGGCGTGACCCGCAACTGATGCCTATTGATTCTTCGGCGAGTGTCGCGTCCAGCGCGCGTGTCGATTCGGACGCCGTCATCGGCCCCGGCGTGCGAATCGGCGAGTTCTGCGTTGTGGAGAGCAACGTGACTATCGGCGATGGCTGCCTATTGGAGCCTTACGTGTACGTGAAGCGTTGGACGACGCTAGGAAAGCAGAATGAAATCTCCGCCGGGACCGTGCTCGGCACCGACCCGCTCGACAAAGCGTTCAGCGGCGTGCGCAGTTATCTGCGCATTGGAGATCACAACAAAATTCGAGAGCACTACACGGTCTCGCGTGGCACAGCCGCCGAATCGGCAACCGAGATCGGTAACCGCAATTACATCATGACGTCCGGGCATATCGCGCACAACTGCCGGATCGGAAACGATACGGTAATCGCAAGCTGCGCGTTGCTGGCCGGCTACGTGGAAGTGGAAGATCAGGCCTTTATTTCGGGTGGAGTGGTGGTTCACCAGTTTTCGAAGATCGGGCGTCTGGCCATGATCGGCGGCAACACTCGAGTGAATAGCGATGTGCCGCCCTTCTTCCTGTACTCGGGTTTCAACGTTCAAGCTAAAGGTCTGAACCTGGTCGGGCTGAAACGGGCCGGATACAAAGCGAGTGACATTACTGTACTAAAGAAGGCATATCAGATCCTTTACCGTTCCGGATTGAAACTCGAAGAGGCGTTGAGCCGGATTGAACGAGAGATTCCTACAGCAGAGACGCTGCATCTGGTGCGATTCATACGCAGCAGCGAGCGAGGGATTTGCCGGGAATAAGGGAGCCAGGCGGCGGCTCATTCCGGAGGAGATAAGTCCGGTTCGTTGCATTTGTATTCAGGCGTGAAGATCTTCTATACTGTGGACTTCGGGTGAAAACTCTCGCTGGTCTCGGCCACTACGAGACCGGGCGATTTCCGGAACCAGGAGGTTCTTCGTTAATGCTTTCGATTGCGGACACTGTTCGTGTCGGGCCGCGCGCGCCTCGTCTGCCAGCGGCTGTTTTCGGGCGCGTAAAAACGCTGATGCGTCCGATTCTCACCATGGTTGCTCTGGCCCTACTCGCGGCGCCGTTGATGGCGCAGGAACAGGGCGGAGGCGAAGCCAATCTGGTCATTCCGAATCTGGATTCGGCGACATTTCTGGGAGGCATCGGCGGGCGTTCTCTGCTGATGATCGGACTGGTGGTAAGCGCGCTAGGTTTCGTGTTCGGGCTCATCATCTTCACGCGCTTGAAGAACATGTCCGTACATTCGTCGATGCGCGAAGTGTCGGAGTTGATCTACGAGACGTGCAAGACATATCTCGCCACACAGGGCAAGTTCCTGATCCTTCTGGAAGCCTTCATCGCGGTCATCATCGTGTTCTATTTCGGATACCTGCAGGGCTTTGAAGCGTATAAGGTTGCAATCATTTTGCTGTTCAGCGTGATCGGGATCGCGGGTAGTTTCTCGGTTGCGGCGTTCGGCATGCGGGTCAACACCTTTGCCAATTCCCGCGCAGCGTTCGGAGCTCTCACCGGCAAGGCGTATCCCTGCTACGACATTCCACTGCAAGCCGGGATGAGCATCGGGATGATGCTGGTGTGCGTCGAACTGCTGATCATGCTGTTCATCCTGCTGTTTGTTCCGGGTAATCTAGCGGGCTCGTGTTTCATCGGATTCGCGATTGGCGAATCGTTGGGCGCGGCGGCGTTGCGGGTGGCGGGCGGCATTTTCACGAAGATCGCCGATATCGGCTCGGACCTGATGAAGATCGTTTTCAAAATCAAAGAAGACGACGTGCGCAACCCCGGAGTGATCGCGGACTGCACGGGCGACAACGCGGGCGACTCGGTCGGCCCATCAGCGGACGGTTTTGAAACCTACGGCGTGACCGGTGTCGCGCTGATCACGTTCATCATCCTGGCGGTCACGAAACCGATGGTGCAGGTGCAACTCCTGGTGTGGATCTTTACAATGCGGGTGATGATGGTGATCTCCTCGGGGCTCGGGTATTTCATTAACGGGACGATCGCCAAGTCCCGCTATAAAAACGTGCCGAAGATGAACTTTGAAGCGCCTCTGACCACACTGGTGTGGCTGACCTCGATTCTTTCCATCGTGCTTACCTATATCGTCAGCAGCGCGATGATTCCGGTCCTGGATGGCGATACCGACCTCTGGTGGAAACTCGCCACCGTCATCAGCTGCGGCACGCTGGCGGGTGCGATCATTCCGGAATTCGTGAAGGTTTTCACGTCGACCCACTCGCGGCACGTACGTGAGATTGTAACCAGCTCGAAAGAAGGCGGAGCCTCGCTGAACATCCTGTCGGGATTCGTGGCGGGCAACTTCAGCGCGTTTTGGCTGGGATTCACGATGTTACTTTTAATGACCGTCGGATTCGGAGTGAGCACGATGGGTTTCTCTCAGCTCATGGTAGCGCCGGCGGTATTCGCGTTTGGCCTGGTGGCATTTGGTTTTCTCGGAATGGGGCCCGTAACGATCGCGGTGGACAGTTACGGCCCCGTGACGGACAACGCGCAATCGATCTACGAGCTATCCACGATTGAAACAATCCCCGGAATCGAACAGGAGTTGCAGAAGAGCTTCGGGTTCCGGCCGGAATTCGAGCGCGCCAAGGAGAACCTGGAAGAAAATGACGGCGCGGGGAATACGTTCAAAGCAACTTCGAAGCCGGTGCTGATCGGCACGGCGGTGGTCGGAGCGACCACGATGATCTTCTCGACTATCGTGCTGCTGACGAATCGTCTGACGACGAATCTGGACAAGCTTTCGCTAATGCACGCACCGTTCCTATTGGGCCTGATCGCAGGCGGCGCGGTGATTTACTGGTTCACCGGCGCCAGCGCGCAGGCGGTGACTACGGGCGCGTACCGCGCGGTCGAGTTCATCAAGCGGAACATCAAACTGGAATCGGTGGAGAAGGCGTCGGTGGCGGACTCGAAGAAAGTGGTGGAAATCTGCACGCAGTACGCTCAGAAAGGCATGTTGAACATCTTCTTGACGGTGTTCTTCATCACGCTAGCCTTTGCGTTCGTGGAGCCGTTCTTCTTCGTCGGGTATCTGATCTCGATTGCGCTGTTCGGTTTGTATCAAGCGATATTCATGGCGAACGCGGGCGGCGCCTGGGACAACGCCAAGAAAGTGGTGGAGACGGAACTGCGCGCCAAAGGCACCGAGCTTCACGCGGCGACGGTGGTCGGCGACACGGTAGGCGATCCATTCAAGGACACCAGCTCGGTGGCGTTGAATCCGATCATCAAATTCACAACACTGTTCGGATTGCTGGCGGTTTCGCTGGCCGTGTCGCTGACCAGGCAACAAGGGCCGGCGCTTAGCCTGACGTTATCGGGGATTTTCTTCGTGATTGCGCTTTTCTTCGTGTACCGCAGCTTCTACGGAATGCGGATCGAAAGCGGCAACGGGAGATAGCTTTCCAAAGAGGGCAACTCGGAGCAGTGGTCCACGGGGGCGCCAGGCAGAGCCCTACGCTACTAACCTGTAATCAGGTCCCAGAGGAAGTGGGCGGTCTCCAGCAGGGTCGTGGCCAGGAGAAAGAGGAGGATAACCTCCGCTTCTTTGTACGGCAGGGCGGTGCTATGCGATACGGCACTCGCCATTCTGGCGACGAAATTAACTTGAAGCCCGATCGATTCGGCGACGGGGCTAAGGAGCTCAAGGAGAGCCACCATCAAAGCCGATTTGGCAAGAACGACAAAGATTCGCCAGAACATCAGCATAACCATCCCCAACGCCATCGTGGGCTAACGGAAAAGCGCACTCAATACTGCTTTTTGCTAGCTGGCAATGCTGCGCCGGGCGATAGCGGGGGAGCTCCTTAGGAAATAAGGAGGGGATCGCCCGAGACCGGCCCACGACTGTTATACAATCGAAGTCCGCATGTGGCCACAGACCTATACCCCCGTCGCCGGAAGTCTGGCGCTATCCGCCCTGGTGGCGGCGATTCCGATTTTTGTGCTGCTATTCCTGCTGGGAGTGAAGCGGAAACCGGCGTGGATATCCTCGCTGGTGGGGCTGGCGGCGGCAGTGCTGATTGCGGGGATCATTTATGGGATGCCGGTCGAGCGCATCTCATCATCGGTACTAATGGGAGCGGCGTTCGGGCTTTGGCCGATCGGGTGGGTGGTGTTCACGGCGGTGCTGCTATACCGCATTACCCTGGAGAGCGGCTGCTTCGCGCTGCTGAAAGACTCCATCGCGCATTTAGCCGATGACAAGCGGCTGCAGGTACTGCTGATCGCGTTTGCGTTTGGCGCATTTGTGGAAGGAGCGGCGGGGTTCGGCACGCCGGTGGCGGTGGCCGCGACCATGCTCACCGAGCTTGGGTTCACACCGTTCTACGCGGCGGGTATCTGCCTGCTGGCCAACACGGCGCCGGTGGCGTTTGGTTCGCTGGCAATTCCGATTACGACGCTGGCCGGGCTGACCAATTTACCGGTGGACCGGATCAGCGCGGGCGTGGGACGCATTTGCGCGCCGGTATCGCTGATCGTTCCGGCTTACCTGATGCTGGTGATGTCGGGATGGGGCGGGCTGCGGGCGGTGTTTCCGGCGGTGGCAGTTTGCGGGATCTTCTTCGCGGCGACGCAGTTCTTCGTTTCCAATTTCATCGGGCCGCAACTGACGGATATTTTCGCCTCACTGGCCGGCATGGGGGCGGTGGTGATCCTGACGCGGTTCTGGAAGCCGAAAGACACCGAGAAATCCGAGTGGAAGTCGGCTCATTCGGGCGGTATGACTCACACCGGCGGCCAGTTGCTGCGCGCGTGGAGCCCTTATATTCTGCTGGTGGTTTTTGTTTCGATCTGGAGCTATAAACCGGTAGCGACCTGGCTGGCCAGCCAGAACATGCTGATCAACTGGCCCGGGCTGCACAACACGATTCAGAGGATGCCGCCGGTAGTGGCCCAGCCGAGCGCATACGGCGCCGTGTTTAATTTCAGCTGGCTGTCGGCATCCGGGACGGCGTGCCTGGCCGCGACGATATTTGCAGCGCTGGCGGTAGGCATGTCGCCCGCACGCTATGTTCGAACGGTGGGGCATACGGCGAAGCAGCTGGCTCTGGCGGAATTGACGCTGGCCTCGGTTCTGGGGCTGGCGTACGTGATGAACTATTCAGGCGCAACGGCTACGCTGGGACTGGCATTCGCCGCGACCGGGGTGGTCTTTCCCTTCTTCAGCGCGATGCTCGGCTGGATGGCTGTGTTTCTGACGGGGAGCGACACATCCGCCAACGCACTGTTCGGAACTCTGCAAGTGGTGACTGCCAACAAGCTGGGAATGAACCCCGCTCTGATGGCGTCGGCCAACTCGGCCGGCGGCGTGATGGGGAAAATGATCAGCCTGACAAGCATTGCGGTGGCCGCGGCGGCTACCTCTATGAAACGCGAGGATGAATCGCTGCTGTTCCGATTTACGTTCAAACACAGCGTGCTGCTGGCTTCGTTGATCGGACTGGTTACGCTATTCTACGCGTATGTGGCGCCGGGTTGGGCGCCCTAAGGCTCAACCCCAGAGCCGGACCTCGGGTCCGGCGCGGACGAGGGCGTCCGCCCCACATCGATCAGGTTCGCGGCGGCGATAAATGGCCCGCGGCTTGAATCTCAACCTCTACTTTGTCGTTCACACGCAAGAAGAGAGTGCTGGGATTCTTCATGCCCCATTGAATGTAAGGGATGGTGAAATGCATGGTTGCGGCCGGCTCATCCGGCCCCATCCGCATTTCCACTGGAATGGTGATCTCGTGGTCCGTGCCGTGGATAGAGAACATGCCGTGCACCTGCACGGTGGCTGACCCTTGGGCCGGAAGCTGCCCATCTATGTGATCGGGACGGAAAACGATGCGGGGGTATTTCTGGCTTTCCAGGATGCTCTTATGCATGCGGCTGTCGCGGCTGGCATTCCCGCTGTCGCCGGTGGCTGAATTGACAATCACCTCGCCGGACGCTTGGCCGGTGGCGGGATCGAAGCTGACGGATCCCTTCTCTAATTGAAAGGAACCGTGAACCGTGTGGAGGAGGGAGCCTAGCGTGAAACGAACCTCTGTGTGGGCTGGGTCGAGCGTAAAGACAGTTTGTTCAGCGGCGAGTGGCAGCGCCATTACCAGGGATGCGCAAACCGCTGCGGCGAATCGGATAGACATCAGGACCTCCTCATCAGAATGCGGCCGCTTAGCGAATCCCAGCCCGCGGCCAAGACATTCGCAGCGAAATCGGCGGGTAATAGGCCGCCGACATGAAGGGCGAGCATATTCTCAAAAAGGGCCGGCCACGCCTGCAGCGCGCGCAAACCGCAATGTTGCAACCGGGGGCGGCCATCGAAAGCCAATAACAGCGAGGACATCCAGGACGGGCGCTGCATCAGCCGCCGGTGCGCGGCCTGGTAGCCGGCGAGACTGTCGCGTTCCAGCGCTTCGGCAAGCGCGAGAGCCTGGCGGAAAGCGAGGCAGAGCCCTTCGCCGGTGATGGCGTCAACCGAACCCGACGCATCCCCCACCAAAGCAACGCGGCCCCGGACAACGCGCGGAAGCGAACGGGAGGCGGAAACCGCGCCCAACTCCGGGGTTACGGGCGATCCCGCGCGGAGACGACCTTCCAGAGCTGGGAATTCGGCCAGCGCAGCGCCGAGACGCAGGCGCGAATCGCGCGAAATGACTACCACGCAGACTTCGGCGGCGGTGACCGGGGTCACATAGATTTGGGCGTCGCGGCCCCAGTACAGCTCCATGTAGTCGGACCACGGAGGAATCCGGTAGTGGCGGCGAAAACCGAAGCGGCGGCGCTCATGGGTATCGTGGTGGAGTCCAGCCCAGAGGCGGACACGGGAGTTACCGCCGTCGGCGCCAACGATCCAGCGGGCGCGCAAGAAGCGATTGCCGATCCACGCGCCTTGGGAAGCAAGACCCGTGACCCGGGCGCCCCAAAGCAGGTGGACGCCGGCGCCGGCGGCAGTCTCGGCCATCGCCGTGTGCAACCGTGTTCGGCGCACACCCATGCCGCAGCCTGCGGGAAACGAGGCTTTCACCGAAGCCGATTGATCGCAAAATTGGATTCCGCGAAAGGGGAACGCTCCCGCGGATTCGAGGGAAAACCCGAGCTCGCGCAAGGCTGCGAGGCCGTCGGGCATGAGACCTTCGCCGCATGCTTTATCAACGGGAGGGCGCGCGCAATCGGCGACGGTCACGTGAAAGCCCTTGCGGCGCGCGGCTACGGCGGCGGCGAGTCCGGCAGGACCACCACCAATAACCAGGACATCCGTATCGAATTGGCGGTGGAGCATAGCAAGAAATATTCGTCAGACGTTGATCGCGCGGCGGGCCAGGCGCAGCGCGTCCGACCAGAAGGTGTTCGGCTGATGCACCAACTCGACGACCGCGTGAATGGCCGCCACGTAGCGATCGAGTTGTTCTTCGGTGACCACTAAGGGAGGCGCCGCCTTGAGGACCAGGAAATTGTTGCCGCACATCTGGGTGAGAATCCGATGATCACGGAACAGCCGCATAACCAGCACCTGGCCGAACATGCCTGGATGAATGCGCCTGAATGCCTCGAACAGGATCCGCAGACCCGTACCATGCGGAGCAGCGAATTCGATTCCGCACAGCAAGCCAAGGCCGCGCACTTCACGAATCATCTCGAAGGAGGACAAAGCGTCCGACAGGCGCCGACGAAACGTCTCGCCCGAAACCGAGGCGCGCGGGCCGAGCCGTTCGCGCTCGAGGACATCAAGCGTGGCCAGGCCGGCGCGCATGGCAAGCGCGCTTTCACTAAACGTGGAGGTGTGCACGATGGAGCGTTTGAGCGAATCGTAAACCGATTCGTAGACCTCGTCGGACATCAGCACCGCACCCACGGGAATCAGACCGCCGGAGAGCGCCTTGGCCAATACGACCATATCGGGCTCAACATCGAAATGGTGCGAAGCGAGGAATTTTCCGGTGCGGTAGAGACCGGTTTGCACCTCATCGGCCACAAACAAGGTCCCATAGCGGTGGCAGAGCTCTTGCGCAGAGCACAGATAGCCCGGCTCGGGAACGCGGATGCCGGCTTCTCCTTGAACTGGTTCGACAATATAGGCAGCGAATTGCCGCGTGGCCAGCTTCTTCTCGAGCACATCCAGATTACCGAACGCGACGCTTTCCGCGCCGGGCAGCAGCGGGCCGAAACCGTCGCGCCAGAAGCCATCGCTCATAAGCGACAGGGCGCCGCAAGTCAGTCCATGAAACGCGCCCTCGGCATAAAGCAGGCCGGACCGGCGGGTGTGAGCGCGCGAAAACTTGATCACAGCCTCAATGCCTTCGCTACCGGAACTTGCAAAGAACACCTTGCGCAGACGGCCTCCGGCGCTCTGACACAGGCGCGCTGCGAGTTCGCCCGCGAGTTCCGGAACATGGCTCTGCAGCATCACGGGGCCGCACCGGTCCAGCTCTTCTTTTACGGCGGAGATGATGGCCGGGTGATTATGACCCGTATTGTGGACGCAATAGCCGGACAAGAAATCGAGAATTTGACGGTCGTCGTCCGTGTACAGGTCGACGCCCAGGCATTTTTCATAACGCGCGTTCATTTCCAACAGGTTGAGAAGGCGCACCCATTGGGGGTTGACATGATCGGCGTAAAGTGGCTCTAAAGAGGCAGAAACCGGTGCTTGGAGCATTTCGTTTTGCGTGAACTTACCCGCGGGAGGACCTCGTACGGGCCAAGCCGCCGGCGCTACTTTGGCGCTGTTTCAAGTGACGGACGGGAGGAAAGCTACGTTTCAGAAGTTACTTGCAACCAGGGCGGCGGCGTTTGAAATCACTTCAATCCATCCAATATTCCGCTGACAACGTCGATGCGAATTGTTCCGGATATCAGTAAACTGAAGGCTTGACCCTGACGGAACTATTCGACCTTTCGCTGCGCGGGCGGCGCGATACAGTGGGCCTGGAATTCGGCGGGCGGACCTTCACTTTTGGCGAAATCGATGCGCGCAGCAACAGGCTGGCGCAGTTATTGATGCAGCGCGGCTTTACGCCCGGCGACCGTCTTTGCGTATATCTGGGTAACTGCGTGGAGATGATCGACCTGTTTCTGGCTTGCGTGAAACTGGGCGTGATCTTCGTGCCGATCAATATACTCTACCGCGACCGGGAGATGACGCATATCCTAAACGATGCCGAGCCTCGCGCTCTCATCGCCGCCGAATTCGGGACCAGGCTCCCGCATCTTCCAGTATGGCGGGCGTGCGAACTAACCGAAGCGGCCGCCGCGCTAGGGGACGAGCGGCCCGGCGTGACACTCGATGGCGACACGCCGGCGGGCATTATCTATACGTCGGGAACGACGGGAACCTCGAAGGGCGCCGTACTAACGCACAACAACTTTGCAGTTAACGCAGTGAATCTGACAACCTGCTGGCAGATCACAAACGCAGATCGTTTCCTGCTGTCTTTACCCTTATTTCACGTGCATGGGCTTGGCAACGGTCTGCATTGCTGGCTGGTGAGCGGATGCCGCATGCGGCTGCTGGAGCGGTTCGAAGCGCAGACCGCGGCGGCTACGTTCCTGGATTTCAGGCCTTCGCTATTCTTTGGCGTGCCGACGATTTATGTGCGGCTGCTGGATATTCCGGAGCAGGCCGCGCGGGAGATTGGCCGCTCGATGCGCTTGTTCGTATCGGGATCGGCGCCCTTACCGGCGCAGGTTCTGGAAGAGTTTCGCGCCCGATTCGGCCACACCATTCTGGAGCGGTACGGGATGAGCGAAACCTTCATGAATATCAGCAATCCGTACGTGGGGGAGCGCCGGCCAGGGAGCATTGGTATTCCCCTGCCCGGAGTCTCGGTGCTCAATCTCAACAATGAGGGGCAACCGGCGGCTGATGGGGAAACGGGCGAACTCTATCTCAAAGGCTCCAACATCTTCGCCGGATACTGGCGCCGGCCCGACGCAACCGAGGCGGCGTTCGTAAACGGCTATTTTCGAACGGGGGATCTCGCGGTGCGCTCTCCGGACGGCTACTACACGCTGTGCGGACGCCGCAGCGACCTGATCATCTCCGGCGGCTTCAACATCTATCCGCGGGAGATTGAAGAGTTCCTGCAGGAGCAGGAGGAAGTCACGGAGGCGGCGGTGGTGGGAATGGCGGACCGAGCCCGCGGCGAGGTACCGGTCGCGTATGTCGTGCTGAAGACTCCGGTTGAATCAGCGGCGCTGCAAAGCCGGTGTCGCGACAAACTGGCGTCGTTTAAGGTCCCGCGCGAGTTTATCGTAGTCGAGCGGCTTCCGCGCAATGCGATGGGCAAGATCCAGAAGCACCTGCTGCCCAGCCGGAACGGTTAGCCCCGTTCTTGGATCAACTTCCTGCTTAGCCGGGCAGCGAAACCGGGCTCGATCGCTTAGATTACGGTGGCGGCCGAACGGGTTGCCGCGGTTCTCACTTCTTCTTCCAACTGCTCCAGCGCACCCGCGAAGAAGTGGTCGGCAGCTTCAACCCAGATGAGTTGCTTGGGTTCGGCGAGGCGGGCATACACGGCTTCCAACTCGGGGCGCGGCCCGAATTGGTCGTGCGTACTCTGTATGAAGATCTTGGAAACCGGACAGGTTTCCAGATATTCATTACTACGCTCGGTCGAATGGCCGACGGCCATCAGAAATGAAGCGTCTGTCATCGCACAGCCCAGGCGCGTGATGACGCGGGCCCCGAAGGAGAAGCCCGCGAGCGCGAACGGCAGCGACGGATAACGTTGGCGAATCCATGCCAGGGCAGATCGCGCATCTTCGATCTCGCCGGTCAGATGGGCGTGCTCCCCCTCGCTGGCGCCTACTCCGCGGAAATTGAAGCGCAGCACAACCAGCCCGGCTCGTCGGAGGCCACGGGCAATCCGGTAGACCACCTTGTTGTGCATGGTTCCGCCGTAGAGCGGATGCGGATGGCACACCAGAGCGGCCATGCGCGGAGCTTGATCCTCTGGCTCTTCCAGCAGCGCTTCCAATCGACCGGCTGGGCCATCCAGAAAGTAGCTTTCGATGCGGCGCGGCACTTCAGTTGGTGCGATAGTTGATGAACTGCATGTCGATGCCGAAATCGCTCTCGCGCAGCAGCTTGATCACGGATTGCAGCGTGTCGCGATCGCGACCTGAGACGCGCACGAAATCGCCCTGGATCGAGGCTTGCACCTTTAGCTTGGTGTCCTTGATTTTCTTGACGATCTCACGCGCCTTCTCGGTAGTAATGCCCTGCTGCAAAGTGATTTCCTGCTTGACTGTCGAGCCGGCGGAGGGAATGATCGGGCCGTAGCTCAAGCCTTTCAGCGGCACTTTGCGCTTCACAAGCTTGGATTCGAGAATGTCCACCACGGCTTTGAGCTTGTACTCGTCCTGGCTAGTCAGAGTGATCTTGTTGTCCTTCTCATTCAACTCGATGTTGGAGTGCGAATCCTTCAGGTCGAAGCGCTGATGGATCTCCTTGAGAGCCTGTTGTACCGAGTTGGAGACTTCGGGAAGCTCGATCTTCGAGACTACATCGAAACTGTTGTCGGGCATAATCTATTCGCGGTCGGGGGGCTGCCCCGTGGGGGGTTCGGGGCGGCTGAAATTCAAACCCAGAATGGATGACGAGCGAATGCGGACCGGGCTTACGCGGCGCACCGGATCGGTTCGCGGAGCGGCGGCGGGTGGAGCGGCCGGCAGCGGCTCTTCAGGCCGTAGAACGGCGGGCGAAGGAACGGGAGGCAGCTCCGATATCTGCGTTTCCGGCTTCTTCACAGAAAGCGCGTTCAGGACGCGGCGCGCCACCTCGTCAACGATTACTCCCATGGCAGCATCGAGCGCCACGGTCACAGCGGCGCGAATCTGCTCGGAATCGACGACCGCCACGAAGGGCGCCGGCGGCGGAGTCTTGCCCGCCCCCTGACTCCTCTGCCCCGGATCTTGGGTTTTCTCGGCTTGTTTGCGTTCGATGACAGCCTGCTCCGCCAACGGCTTCACGGCCGCGAGCAGCGCGCTGGCCTCAAAAGGCTTCTTCATCGTGCCATCGGCACTGACGCGCTTGGCCTGTTCCTCATCGAGAGCTTCCAGCACGCCGGCCGTCAGAATCACGCGGACGTGCCGGTGGCGCGGGCTCATCTTGAGGTAGTGACAGATGTCGAAGCCGGTACGGCCCGGCATCACGGTATCGGCGATG
Organism: uncultured Solibacteraceae bacterium; assembly: GCA_964554945.1. GTDB lineage: Bacteria > Acidobacteriota > Terriglobia > Bryobacterales > Bryobacteraceae > PSRJ01. Next base: position 25,142 of record CAZKQQ010000036.1, read on the forward strand.
ACCACGTCGGGATCAGCGTCATCGAGGCGGATCAGCGCGGAATCCGCATTGCTGACGGTAACCACTTCATAACCCTCATCGGCGAGGATCCGCTCGCCCATGCGTTGCGCGTGCGGGCTGTCATCGACGAGCAGGATGCGGCTCATTGTGGAGGTTGCGTCTGGCTCTGCGGCTGCGCGGCTGCCGGCTGATCTTGCGGAGCAGTCTGCGGCGGCTTGGCGTTCTTCTTCTGCTTTTTCTGCTTCTTTTGCGGAATCGTGTGGTTCGACGGCAACGGCTGGTTCGGCGCAGCAACAGTCTGGCCGGTCACTCCAGTCTCGGCTCCCGCAACCGCCGGACTCGCCGGAGGATTCTGTCCCGGCGGGTTAGCGCGCGCATCCGGGCTGTTATCCAACGCGGAAGTGTTGCTTACGACGGCGGCATTGACATCGGTAACGCCGCCCGCACCGGCGGCGCTCTGGGGTACGCTAACCGGAATCCCCGGGCGCAGCCCAGCCATTGAGGGCGTGCCGGATTTAGCGGCTGCCCGCACATCCGGACGAGAGCTGAAGATGCCAAAGACTCGACCAGGAATGCCTGCCCTGGTCCGGTTCTCCTGTTCATACTTCATGCGAGCCAGTGCCGCCGGATCGGCTTCGGGCACGGGACGGTTCATGGCCTGGAGGCGGTCCTTCGCAGCGTCGGCGTGCGAGCTGAGAGGGTAGTCCTTCACGAGTTTGGTGTAGGCTTCAGCCTCCTGGTTTTCGAAGCGGTCGCCCATCCGGTGGTAATCATCGGCCATGGTCCACAGCGCTTCGTCGCTCTCGCTGAATAACGGAAATTGATCGGTCAAAGACTTAAGCCGATTGGCCGAAGCGGGAAAGCTGCCCTTGGTGTGGTAGAAGCTTCCAACCTTGAATTCGGCGGTTGCCAGCACTTCTTCGATATCGCGGAGCTTTTGCTGGGCGCCGGGCGCGAATTTACTGTTGGGGAACTGCACTACGAGTTGGCGGCATTCGTCGGCGGCCCGCAGCACGTGCTGCTGATCGCGATCGGCCTTCTCCATCTGCTTGTAGTGAATGTCGCAGACCCGATTCTGGGCCTCGGCAGCTTCCTCCATAGCGGGATAGAACAGAATGAAGTCCTTGTACTCGGCTTCAGCCTGCGCCAGCCCTCGGGCGCCTCCCTCACGGTACCAGCTGTCCGCAATTGCAAGCTTCGCTTTCGCGAGATACTCGCTGGTGTCGTAAGTATTAATGAGCGTCTGCAGGGTCAAGCGTCCAATCTCGTAACGGCTGTGCTCGATGTCGTGAATCGCTTTATCAAAGAGAACCTTATCGGGCTGCTGCGTGTCTTTGGTAATCGGGTTTTCGTAAGGGTGCCGGCGGATGCCGCACGAGGTTGTCAGTGCGGCCAGCGCCGCCAGCGCCAGGAAATAACGTATGGAATTGCCCATTATCATGAATTCACCCAAATCAAATTCAGCACCGCACCGCGGTGGCCTGAGCCGCGATGTCGCGCATCCGGCGCACGGCGCCTTCGGGATCGGAACTGTGAAAAACAGCCGACCCTGTGACGATCCAATCACACCCGGCGCGCACCACGTCGGCCAGGTTTTCGCGGTGAACGCCGCCATCAATCTGGATTGGCAGCGTCAACCGCTTGTCCCTCCGCAGGCGATCGAGTTCCCGCACCTTGTCGAGCACGTAAGGGATGAGCTTTTGGCCCCCAAACCCAGGATTGACACTCATGAGGAGCACGTAATCAGCCACTTCCAGCACGTCCTGCAGAACGGATACCGGGGTCGACGGATTCAGCACGATTCC
>CAZKQQ010000036.1:26956-41835 GCA_964554945.1 uncultured Solibacteraceae bacterium
AATGAGACCGAGCACACCATCCAGGTGGCGGCAAGCTTCATAGTGCACCGAGATCGAATTCGCCCCGGCTTCCGCGAAGGCAGGGATATGACGTTCCGGCTCTTCAATCATCAGATGCACGTTCAAGTGCGACCGGGTTACTTTTCGGACGGACTCGACGACCGGCGGTCCGATGGTGAGGTTGGGCACGAAGTGGCCATCCATGACGTCCAGGTGGAGCATGGTGGCGCCCCCGCGCTCCACGCGCGCGATCTCCTCAGCCAGGCGCGCAAAGTCCGCCGATAGGATTGATGGAATAATTTCAACCATTTGCGGATCAACCCGATTTTATCACAGCGGCGAAAAAGCCATCCCCCTCATCTCGCCCGGGAATCCGGTGCATGGTGTGGATTACGAGGCCAGGCGCGGCAGCGGAAACCACTTGCTCATTCTCTTCCGGTTCCAACGAGCAGGTCGAGTAAACAAGCAACCCGCCAGGGGCCAGCAGCTTCCGCGCCTGGGACACGAGCGCCATTTGGCGCACCTGAAATGCCGGAAGATGGCCGGCCGCGAGCCGCCATTTGATTTCCGGATTCCGTCCGAGCGTGCCGGTGCCGGAACAGGGAGCGTCCACCAGGATGCGATCGAATGGCTGCGAAAACGGAAGCGGTTGGGTGCCGTCGAGGACTACTCGATCCACACCCAACGGCGTCATGGGCCGCAAGCGGCGGAACGACCGGTCGCATGCCACGACGCGCACACCTGTTTCCAGAGCTTGCGCGGTCTTGTTGCCGGGCGCGGCGCAGAGATCGAGGAAACGGTCACCGGGGCGGAGTTCCAGCAGGGGGACAATAGACTGCGAACCGATATCCTGAACACGGGCCCCTGCCCCGGCGATTCGCACGTAGGTTTCCGGTTCGCGCAAGGCGGCGCGCGCCACAAGCTCTCCCACCCCTGAAGCATAATGACAGTCCCAACGCGCGAGCAGCCACTCCGGGCACGAAAGTTCCGTCTCACGGTTCGGCCAGGGAACGGGGTCGCGATCGACCTTGCGGAGAATGGCATTGACGAAACCGGCGGCCGAAGCTTTGCGCGCGCGTTTTACCAGCTCGACGCTTTCCGCCACCGCGGCGTGCCGCGGAATGCGTTCCAGGTACCGTAATTGATAAACGCCCATCTCCAGGGCGATACGCACTTCCGGATCGAGTTTCCGGATCCGGCCGGAGTAGTGATTGACCAGAAAATCGAGCTGCGCGCGAAAACGGAGAACACCAAACACGATTTGGGAGGCCAGACCGGCATCGCGCAAATCCAGGGGAGCCTCCAACAACAAATCGGAGGCATAGCCACCCGATTCCACTTTTCGCAAGATGTCGAAGGCCACGATACGAGCGGGCGAGGGCATCTGTTGAGCAGACTAGCAGATCGGCTACAGGGCGCTATAATCGTCGGATGCTCAAAAGTTGCCGCGGCGGAGGAGCGTTCCGAGTTGCCCGAACTGCGTAAGGATCCCATCACGGGCAGATGGGTCATCATCGCGACGGACCGGGCCAAGCGGCCCGGGGATTTTATCAGACACAGCGTACCGCCGGCCACTGCGAAGATCTGCCCTTTTGATTATGGCAATGAGCACAAAACGCCGCCCGAACTGCTCGCCTACCGTAATGGCGGCGGGCGCGACGAGCCAGGCTGGCGGGTGCGCGTGATCCCCAACAAATTCCCGGTGCTCGGCATTGAAGGAGAGTTGAGCCGTCAGGGCGAGGGGATGTACGACAAGATGAACGGCATAGGGGCCCATGAAGTCATCATCGAAACTCCGGACCATGCGGCGACGCTCAGCGATATGCCGGAGAAGCAGATCGAGGAACTCTTCTGGGCATTCAAGGAGCGGGTCGGAGATCTCAAGAAGGACCGGCGTTTCCGCTACATCATGCTGTTCCGCAATCATGGCGAAGCAGCCGGAGCTTCGCTGGAGCACCCGCATTCGCAGCTGATCGCCCTGCCGGTCATTCCGGATGCCGTAAAAGAAGAAGTAGATGGTTCCAAGCAATTTTATGACCTGAAGGAGCGGTGCATATACTGCGATATCATCCGGCAGGAGACCTCGGCGGGAACGCGACTGGTGACCGAAACGGACCGGTTCACGGTGATTGAACCGTATGCGCCGCGGTTTCCCTTCGAGACCTGGATTCTGCCCAAGCGTCATGAATCGCATTTTGAGGATGCCGACGCGCCGACGCTGGCGAACCTGGCCTGGATTGTCCGGACCACGGTGCGCAAGATCGATAAAGTTCTGGAACGGCCACCCTTCAATTTCATTGTGCACAGCGCTCCGGTCCAAGAGGCGTTTCTTCCCTATTATCACTGGCATCTGGAGATCATTCCGAAGCTGACAAAAGTGGCCGGGTTCGAGTGGGGCAGCGGATTTTACATCAATCCGACGCCTCCGGAGGAATCGGCTAAGTTCTTGAGGGATGTGGGGCTTGGGTAGTGGGGGGATACCACGGTTGCACACCGGCCGTCTCCTCTGCTATAAAACCCTAATTGCAGATGAACCCGTAGCGGGGGGCCCCCATGCCCGACAAAAAAAAATCGACCATTGCGAAAGCGCCCGTTTTGAAGATGCCTGAAAGACGAGCAACGAACCCGGAAGTAACCAAGAACCAGAAGACGCAGGACTCGGGCCGGGGTGCGGCCGCGGCGGCCCGAAACGCCGGCACCGACTCGCTGCCGAACTCCCAAAAACAACTGGCGGCCTTTGAATCCGCAATGAAGCACTTTCATGCGCGGAAATTCAAAGAGGCGCGCGACCTGTTTCAGACTGCCTCCCAGGGACCCGAACGCGATGTGGCTCACCGGGCCAAATTACACGGCACCATGTGCGAGCGGCGGCTGGAGCAAACGAGCGTCAAGCTGCAAACGTCCGAGGACTACTACAACTACGGAATTGCACTCCTGAACACCCGGAAAATTGAGGACGCGCGGACTCACCTGGAGCAGGCGCTATCCATGACGCCGGAGGCCGACCACGTCTTTTACGCGCTGGCGGTGGCTCAAGCTCTCTCGGGCGATGCGGTCGGCGCACACGATCACTTGAAACGCGCCATTGAACTGGAGCCCAAAAACCGGATCATGGCGCGGCAAGACGGCGATTTCGCCTCGCTCTCCAGCCAGGCCCTCTTTCAGGCCCTACTGTATCCTGAAAAGAAGACTTGGTAACAGCCAGCAGCCGCGCCCTTCAGAATCGTATTCATGGGAGACAACTCGCCACTCAGAGTGGTCGCCATTGGCGGAGGCACGGGATTGTCGGCCTTGCTACAGGGGTTGAAGCAGCACACAGCGCCTGCGGCACCGGAACTGGACCTCACTGCCGTAGTGACGGTGACCGACGATGGCGGCAGCTCAGGCAGATTGCGCCGTGAGTTTGCGGTTCTGCCGCCGGGTGATATTCGAAACTGCATGGTCGCGTTGAGCGAGGATTCAGCGCTGCTATCCCGCCTGTTCCAACATCGCTTTCAGGCCGGACGAGGATTGAAAGGACACAGCTTCGGGAACCTGTTCCTGATGGCACTGACGCAGGTGATGGGCGATTTTTCCGAAGCGGTGAAAGCTTCATCGGAAGTGCTCAAAATCGCCGGGCGGATCTATCCATCGACCGCGACCAATGTGTCGCTCGAGGCTACGCTGGCTAACGGCACCCGGGTGATTGGAGAGACCCGCATCAGCCGCAGCCGGCAGAAGATCCAATCCGTGCGCCTGAATCCGCGCAAGGCGCGGCCCCTGGCGGCGACTCTGACCGCGCTCGACGAGGCCGACGTGATCACGTTCGGACCGGGATCGTTGTTCACCAGCGTAATTCCGAACCTGCTGGTAGAGGGAATACCCGAGGCCATCCGGCGCTCACCCGCCGTGAAGGTATATTTCGTGAACCTGATGTGGCAACCCGGGGAGACCACCGATTTTCGCGCCAGCGACCATATTCGAGCCATTCATCAACATGCCGGCGGTAAGCTGCTGGATTACGCCGCAGTCAATATCTGCCCCATTCCCTCGGCAGTGAAGAAACGGTACGCGCGAGAGCAGGCTTTGCCGGTAGAAAACGACATCGATAACATCTTCAAAATGGGAATGAAGGTGATGGCGGGCAAGCTCGCGCAACTATCCGACAAAGTGCGGCACGACCCGGCGGCCACCGCCGCCCTCGTAATCAAACTGGCGGAGGAAGGCAGACGGCGGAAGAGCGCCCGGACATAATAGATTCATGCAGACGCCCGTTACCATAGTGATTCTCGCCGCGGGACTTGGCACTCGTATGAAGTCGAGGAAGGCCAAAGTATTGCATCGCGCGGGCGGCAAAACGTTGGTGGAGCATGTGGTTGGGACGGCGCTGCAAGTGACTCCAGCCGAGCGGATTTTTGTCGTGGTTGGTCATCAGGCCGATGAGGTTCGCAAGACGTTAGGCGGCCAAGGCGTCCGGTTTATCGAACAGCGCGAGCAGAGAGGGACGGGGCACGCTTTGCTGGTGGGGCGTGACATGCTGTCGCCGTTAGGCGGGTACCTGGTGATCCTCAATGGTGATGGCCCACTGCTGCGGGCCGAGACGCTGCAGGGATTGATCGCGCAAGCCGGGAGCACGGGCGCGGCCGGCGTCCTGCTGACCGCGGTGATGGAGGACCCGAGCGGATATGGGCGCATCATTCGTGACGCACGCGGCCGAGTCACAGCGATCGTCGAGCACAAGGCCGCCACCAGCGAACAACTCGCGGTGCGCGAAGTCAACATGGGGTTTTACTGCTTTCGGGCGGACCACTTCTGGAGGCTTGCCGGCGAGATTCGGGCCGATAACGCAGCCCGCGAATACTATCTCACCGATATGGTGGAGATCCTCAATCGCGCGGGCGAATTCGTGGAGGCGATCCAAGTGGAAGATGCGCGAGAGGTGCTCGGGATCAATAATCGGCTGGAATTGGCGGAGGTAGACCGGGTTTTCCGAGCGCGTAAATTGCGCGAGCTGATGCTGGGTGGCGTGACCATCGAGAAGCCGGAAACCGTCACGGTGGATGCCGGAGTATCGATCGGAATCGACAGCATCATCGAGCCATTCGCTCAAATCCTCGGCAATACGGTGATCGGGGAGAATTGCCGGGTCGGCGCCTGCAGCATCATTCGCGATTCAACGCTGGCGGATGATGTCGAGATCGGCGCGTTTACCATGGTGGGGACTTCCCGTGTCGAGCGCGGCGCCAAAGTGGGGCCGTTCGCCCGGTTGCGCATGGACAATCATGTCGGCGAGGACGTGCACATCGGCAACTTCGTCGAGTTAAAAAAGGCGCAGATGGGCCGCGGCGCGAAAGCCAACCATCTGGCGTATTTGGGCGATACGCAGATCGGCGCGGGCACCAACATCGGCGCTGGGACGATCACCTGCAATTACGATGGCGTGCATAAGCACGTCACAAAAATCGGAGAGGGCGCTTTTGTGGGAAGCAATTCGACACTGGTGGCTCCGGTCGAGATCGGCGATGGAGCTTATCTGGCTGCCGGATCAGTGATTACGGACCCGGTCCCGGCGGATGCGCTGGCGGTTGGGCGCGCCCGCCAGGTGGTGAAGCCGGAGTGGGCCAAAAAGCGCCGCTCGCTCGTAAAGAAATAACGGCGGCGGCTTTATGGCCTAAATAGCGCCGGCGGCAGCGAGCACCGGCGCCGCTTAACTATCTGCCCGCTGCGGAGGCCGAATTGACCTTGCGGCTCTGGAAGCATTCGCGGCAGTACACGGGCCGGCCTTGCGTAGGCTTGAAGGGCACCGTGGTTTCCCGACCGCATTGCGAACAGGTTGTCATGGTCTCGGACTTGGCATAGCCGCCCGGTGACCCCTGCCGCTTGGTCTTGCAAGGCTTGCAGCGCTTGGGCTCGTTCTTGAAATTTTTGTCGTGGAAGAAGTGTTGTTCTCCCGCTGTAAATACGAATTCTGCTCCGCAATCTACGCACTTGAGGACGCGGTCCTGGAACTCCGGCATAACGGCTCTGCCCCGTGATCAACCTGAACTTGTTGTCGGATGAAGGCGACGAGGTTGCCCCCGCCACCGCGTTACTCGATCTCCCGGCGTGACTTCTTCCGGTTTCGCTTGCGGGCCAGCGCCTGCTTGACCCGTTGCTTCTCTCCCGGTTTCAAATAGAAAGAGTGGCGCTTCACCTCTTTGATGATGTCCTCTTGCTGGACCTTTCTCTTGAACCGGCGTAGGGCGTTTTCTAAGGTCTCGCCCTCCTGAAGCTTAACTTCAGCCAAACGAAAAAACACCTCCAAACCACCAAATATCTCTGTGAAGACGCAGCAATCTGAGGGATCGGGATTGCCAGTACAAAAACCCACTCATCGAGAAAAACTCCCGCGCTGACACAGAAGGTACTGATATGATAGGTGGTTGCACAATAAAGTCAAGCCCAATTTCTCTGGCAGAGTTCCGGACGAACTGGTCTAGTAATCGGATCAGCCTTATTTTCAGGGACTTAGACTTGAAATGGAAAATTTAATTGCAATTCTACTGGCGGGCGGCGCCGGTGAGCGACTCTATCCGCTGACTAAGGACACGGCGAAGCCAGCTGTGCCTTTTGGCGGAGCTTACCGCATTATCGATTTCACACTTTCTAACTGCATCAACTCGGATATTCGGAAGATCTTCGTCCTGACGCAATACAAATCACTGGAGCTGACACGCCATATTCGCGACGGGTGGAACGTTCTCTCGGCCGAGCTCGGTGAGTTCATCGAAGTGATTCCTCCCATGAAGCGCGTTCACGAGGATTGGTACCAGGGAACGGCCGACGCGGTTTTCCAGAATTTTCAAAGCATTGAAGTCGAAAATCCGGAAGAGACTTTGGTTCTATCGGGCGACCATATCTACAAGATGGATTACGCCGAAATGGTGGAGTGGCATCGCCAGCACGACGCCGATATCACCATCGCCACCATCCGCGTGTCGCCGGAAGAGGCGTGGCGATTCGGAGTGGCCGAGATCGAGGCAGATCACCGGATCGTGGGCTTCGAGGAAAAGCCGCAACACGGCCATCCCCGGCGCTCGGCATTCGATCCGGACGCAGTCAGCGCCTCCATGGGAATTTATGTATTTAAGACGCAGTCTCTCCTGCGGCTGTTGCATGAAGACGCGCAGAATCCCAATTCGTCGCACGATTTCGGCAAGGACGTGATTCCGTGCAATCTCCATCGCGCCAAGGTCATTGCGTATGATTTTCGTGACATCAACGCCAAGCAGGTCCGCTACTGGCGCGATGTCGGAACGCTGGACGCCTACTATGAAGCCAACATGGATCTGGTGGCGGTCGTGCCCGAATTCAACCTCTATGACAAGAGATGGCCGATCCGCACGAAGGTGACGCAGCAGCCGCCGGCCAAGTTCGTCTTCGCGCAAGAAGGGCGGCGCATGGGGGTAGCGGTGGATTCAGTAGTGAGCGCGGGCTGCATCGTCTCGGGCGGGCGCGTGCTGCACAGCATTCTCTCGCCGGGAGTGCGCATCAACAGTTATTGCGAAGTGGAATACTCTATTCTCATGCCGGGGGCTGAAATCGGGCGGTACAGCCGGATCCGGCGAGCGATTGTCAATACCGGCGTGAAAGTTCCGGAATCGAGTGTAATCGGTTACGACCTGGAAGCCGACCACGCCAAAGGGCATCACATTACCGATGCGGGCATTGTGGTGGTGGCATAAGGAGCGAATCAGTTGATCGCGATTGCAAAAGTGATAGGACGGGAAATTCTGGATTCGCGCGGCAATCCGACCGTCGAAGCGGATGTTTATCTCGCCGATGGCAGCATGGGCAGGGCGGCGGTGCCGTCCGGGGCCTCGACCGGCGAGCACGAAGCCGTAGAATTGCGCGATGGAGATGCTGCCCGGTACCTGGGCAAGGGCACGCAGAAAGCGGTCGCGCACATTAATGTTGAGATCGCGAACGCACTGCGCGGTAAAGATGCCACTCAGCAGGCTTCGGTCGACGCTACGATGCGCGAGTTGGATGGAACGCCCAACAAGGGCAACCTGGGAGCCAATGCCATTCTGGCGGTTTCGCTGGCGACTGCCCGAGCAGCGGCGCACGCGCACCGGACACCGCTCTACCGGTATCTGGGCGGAGTGGGAGCATCCACCCTGCCGGTGCCGATGATGAACATCATCAATGGCGGCGCGCACGCCGACAACTCGGTCGACCTGCAGGAATTTATGATCGCGCCGTTCGGCGCCGGCAAATTCTCCGAAGCGCTGCGCATGGGTGTCGAGGTCTTTCACACCTTAAAAAAGGTGCTCGCGAAAAAGGGTTATTCGACCGCTGTCGGCGACGAAGGCGGGTTCGCGCCGAATCTGAAGTCCAACGAAGAGGCGATTGAAAGCGTGCTGGAAGCGATTACGCAGGCCGGATACAAACCGGGAACGCAGATCGGCATCTGCCTGGATCCGGCGTCGAGCGAGTTCTTCCAAAATGGCAAATACGTTTTCAAAAAGTCCGATAAGAGCCAGCGAAGCTCCGAACAGATGGTGGAGTTCTGGTCAAACTGGGTGAAGCAGTATCCGGCGATTTTATCCATTGAAGATGGAATGTCGGAGGAGGATTGGAAGGGCTGGAAGCTGCTGACCGATGCGCTCGGCGCGAAGATCCAACTGGTGGGCGACGATATCTTCGTCACCAATCCAAGCATTTTCAAGAAGGGCATCGAAGAGGGAATTGCGAATTCGATTCTGATCAAAGTGAACCAGATCGGCACTTTGACCGAGACGCTGGACGCCATGGAGATGGCGTCGCGCGCGGGCTACACGTCGGTGGTGTCGCACCGGTCTGGCGAAACCGAAGACGCATTCATCGCAGATCTGGTCGTGGCCACCGGCGCCGGCCAGATCAAAACAGGCTCGGCCAGCCGGACCGATCGCATCGCGAAATATAACGAGCTGCTGCGCATCGAAGAGCTGCTGGGTCCCGCCGCCCGGTTCCTGGGCCGCAAGGCCTTCCGCCAATAACAAGGACTTTTCATGCATAAGTTAGTCTTGGTCCGCCATGGCGAAAGCGCGTGGAACAAGGAAAATCGTTTTACCGGCTGGACCGATGTGGATCTCTCGGACAGAGGCCGGCAAGAGGCCCGGGAAGCTGGAGTTGTTCTGAAGTCGGGCGGCTACACGTTCGACGTGGCGTATACTTCGGTGTTGAAGCGCGCCATCCGCACCCTGTGGATTGTCCTCGATGAGATGGATCTGATGTGGATCCCGGTGCACCGCTCGTGGCGGCTGAATGAGCGGCACTACGGTGCGCTGCAAGGGCTCAACAAAGCCGAAACCGCTGAGAAGTTCAGCGAAGCGCAGGTCAAGATCTGGCGCAGGAGTTACGACATTCAACCGCCCGCCCTTACGCCGGATGACGAGCGGTTTCCCGGCCGTGATCCGCGTTATCGCGGGCTCAGCGGGAAAGAGTTGCCTCTCACCGAATGCCTGAAGGATACCGTGGCCCGCTTCCTGCCCCTCTGGCATTCGACAATCGCGCCGGCTGTCCAACGGGGAGAGAAGGTTCTGATCGCGGCGCATGGCAACAGCCTGCGCGCGCTGGTCAAGTATCTGGACAACGTGTCCGAGCAGGACATCACTGAGCTCAACATTCCCACTGGAATGCCCCTGGTCTATGAGCTTGATGACAAGCTCAAACCCCTGAACCGCTATTACCTGGGCGATCCCGAGAAGGTCAAAGCCGCGATGGACGCGGTGGCGGCGCAAGGAAAAAAGAAATAGACGGCTCCGGCGGTCTCACAACTTGACGACGGCCGCGCTGACAGGCTTCGCGCCTACCGGAACCAGTGTGAACAAAGCCGCCGATTTATAACGGTGCGTTCGCTGAGGATTATCCAGCGAATAGAGGCGGATCACCGCCAGGTCGCCGGACTTCTCATTGAGCACCAGCGCATATTGATTGTCCGGCGTGATGAGGATCTCGCGCGGTTCCTGCCCCACCCCGACTACCGATACCAGCCGGCGGTCATCAATATTGATGACGGTCACGCTGTTGGTCTCGGGATTGGTCACCAACAAATAGGACCCGGCGTCCGGGCCGGTCGTGGCCATGGCGTCAGGCCCGTGTCCCGCGAGAATGGTCTCGGCAACTTCGGTCTGATAAGGATAGACGATTGCGACTGCATCCATGCCTTCGCCGGTGAGAAAGAGTTGGCCGCCGTCGGAGGTGAAACAGAACCGTCGCGGCTCAAACGGCAGCGGCAGCCGAACGATCGCTTTGCCGAGAGAGACGCCAAAAATGGTGATGCTGCGGTCCGGGCCGCTCGCGGCCACGATCTGTTTCCCATCGGACTGGAAGCACACGCTCGTCGGCTCCATGGCCGCAGTCACGGTGCGCTCGACGGCCCCATGCTCCAGTGAGACAACAGTGAGAGAGCGCGACTGCCGGCTGACCACCGCGGCGCGGCCATCGGTACTGAGGTCGAAATCGTCCGGCGGAGCAGCCAGGCGGATGTGGCGTGACGGCCGCAGAGAATCCAGCGGAATCTCGATTAAGGCGGCGGGTTTCCGAGCCAATAGCCACAACGCAGTGCCCGCAGGATCCAACTTCATGGACACAGCGTCGTCGGCCACGCGGACCCGACGGCTCACGGAAAATGCTGCGGCATCGATCTCATAAACCGTGCCCGTGGCCGGTGTGAGCGCGAAGCCCTTAGGGCGGCTCGGATGCGCCCGCACCAGCGAGGGCGCGGCATCCAGCGGAATCGCCGGCACGCGGCGGAAATTCTTCAGATCGACAATCGCGATCGAGCGGCTCTCCTGGTTCGCAACCAGGCAATAGCCTGCATACGGAGTGGCTTTGGGGGGCCGCCCACAGCCTACCGCCGCCGCCGAAGACAGCAGCAACGCGCGCCGGGAAAGACGGGATTGGATCACCACTGCCTAGTGTACTGCCGTGCTCAGGCCGAAGCGCGGGCGCGTGCTATTCTGTGGAAGGCCCCGTCAGAGAGCCTCAGTTAGCGTCGCGGAGAGATGGCCGAGTGGTTGAAGGCGCACGCTTGGAAAGCGTGTTTAGGGGAAACTCTAACGTGGGTTCGAATCCCACTCTCTCCGCCATAATTTATTTCATGCTTTGTATTCAATGCTTTGCAGGACTGGCCGGTGTCTTGGTGTCTGCAAAATCGGTAAAATAGACACCAAGAGGCCTTACTGTGGCCACCGGCAAGAGAGTACGCATCATAAAGAAGGTTAGAGAAGCCAGCGGCGTCTGGCGATTCGTTTCACTCCCACGCATCGGCACGCGCTACGTTTGGGACAAACGACCTGGATATTACTTCGTCGAGTGGTGGCAAGGCAAGAAACGCTGCCGTCAAATTGCCGGCCGGACACCGGCCGAGGCGGCCGAAGCCCAGCGGAAGAAGCGCAACGAGCTCCTCGGTGAGATGGTCGCCTCCGGCAAGGAGATCCCCAAGACGGAAGAAGGGTCCGCCACGCCGATCTCGGCTGCCGTCGAAATGTTCCTTGCGCACGTCCGGGTGCATTCGCCCGACAAGCCGAAGACCCATGAGCGGTACCGGAAGGTGCTGGAACATTTCGAGCGCCTCCTCGGCCACAGAAAGTTCGTCGAGGCGATCACGCGCGCAGACGTCGACGATTACAAGACGCGCCGCAGCACCGAGAAAAGTGAGCAGCACAAGACCCGCATCATTACCCCCCGGACCATCAACTTCGAGGTGGCTGTGCTGCGCACATTCTTCTATTTCCTTGTCAACGAGCGCGGGCTCCGCATGGACAATCCTTGCGCGCGATTCAAGCCGCTCAAGGACGCACGCGCAAAAGCAAAGCGCCGTCCGCCGACGTATCCCCAAGCCGAGATCGACAAGCTGTTCACCAAATGCGATCCATTCGAACACTCGGTGTTTGCGACCCTCCTTTTGACCGGGCTACGTGAGCAGGAGCTTTGCTTTCTCACTTGGCGCGACGTTGATATCAAGGACGCCAAGAACGCGTCCCTCAGCGTGACCAGCAAAGAAGGATTTTCCCCGAAGGACTACGAGACCAGGGAGATCCCGATCCCTAAAGAGCTTGTCGCGCTACTGGCTAAATTGCCCCACACAGCCGAATGGGTCTTCCCGACCAAAAAAGGAAGACGACAAACGCATCTTTTGCGACGCCTCAAAGAGATCGCAGCGGCGGCGAAGGTCGCAAATGCGACTCTTCACAAATTCCGTCACACATACGCGACCCGGCTTCTCGAGAGCGGATGCGATATCGTCACCGTCCAGAAGCTCATGGGCCACAGCGATATCGATACCACGCGGAAATACCTGAACCCGGACGAGCAGCTCAAGCGGGTTGCAGTGAGCCGCCTGTCGCTATCCGGGCCAAACAAATAGCGTTCGTCGCGTGCGTCCACGGGCCAGGCATCTTAATGTTCATGAATGATTCATGCCGAAGGCGTATTGTGTGAATTGTTCATGGAGCTGGTGCCGAAGCGCGAGTCTCGCTCGTAATCCCACAAGCTGGAAGACACCATGCTCCTCGACGCCCTGCAATTCGAGGACGCTTCGCATTTTGGTGCGATCAGGGTATCGCTTATCTCCATACTTCTACCTTCGGCGAAATTTTTGCCGATTACTTTTCCGTTTACGGTCGCGTACCGTGAAAGCAATAGCGCATGGACCACAACCCCGTCCCCAAGGCGAACCGACTCTGGATCGCCAGAAAGAAAGCCGGCCTCGGACAGAAAAACGCTGCCCGTCTGTTGGGGCACAAAAGCGTCTCGCCGCTCTCGGAATACGAGACCGGCAGATCGCTGCCGAGCCTCTGCACCGCGTTGCGCCTTTCGATCATTTACGCCGCGCCACTGTCCGAGCTGTACGCGCCGCTTTACGAACGCCTCCGGAACGAGATCACGCTGCGGCGCGGAGAAATCCGTGGCGTGCTACCCAAACAGCCTGAATGTCAGGAGTTATGACGCACTTGATCCCAACAATTCGCATTATGGCTGTCGACCCCGGCATGAGGTATCTCGGCGTCGCGATCCTCGATGGCGCTGAGTTGATCTGGTACGGGGTGAAGACATTTCCCGGCCTGCGGAGATTACCGGATGTCCGAACAGAGGTGAAGGAGTATTTGGCAACGTTGTTGCGCCAATACCAACCCAATGTTCTGGCCATAGAGCAGCCGTTCTATGCGCAGTCGATGCTGAGCAGGAATCTTTGCAAGCTGACAGAAGAAATCAAAGACTGGGGACGGTGGCACGGACTCGCCGTTCACTGCTACCTACCGACTGCGCCAAAAGCATTCTTTTGTCGCGACGACCGAACGAAGCAATCGCTTGCCGAGGCAATGAGCGCGCAGTACCCGTTCCTCAGAAAATACCTTACGTACCTCCCGTGGCGTCGGCGCTATTGGATGCATGTATTCGATGCCGTAGGGCTGGCACTGTTCTGCCAACGGAAGCTTGCAGGTGCAAGAATCTCTCCCTGAAAAGGTTCTGAGCCCACATGTATGTCGTTCGAGCATCTCCTCGTACAACTCCTGAACGGCATGCGCAGACCCCACGCCCCAAAACCCGGCCGGGGTGATGTCGTATTGGGAGCTTCCACGCGTCGAGAGCGGCCGTTTGTCATTTTCCCCGAGAAGCTCCGCTGTCAGCACTTGAGCATTGTCGGACTCTCCGGGACAGGGAAAACGTACCTCATTGAGCACATGCTTCGCCAAGATATCCGCAACGGCACCGGATTCGTGATCTTTGACCTGCATGGCGATCTTGCCGACCGGACGATCGCGTATCTTGCCGAGCATGCCACTTCGCACACGGATGTCTATGAGCGGGCGGTCATCATTGAGCCCTTCAACACGGAGCGCACGTTCGGTTTCAATCCGCTCGAGCGCGAAAGCCACACGTCAGCGTACGCTCTGGCGCGCCAGTTTGCTCACATCCTGGGCAGCCGATGGACCGAGAACGCACTGGGGTTCCGAACGGAAGAGCTCTTGCGGAATGCCCTGTATACCTTATCCGCCGCTGACGCCACCTTGCTTGCATTGCCGAAGTTCCTCACCGACCAGGCAGTCAGATCTGCGTTCGTGCGGCGACTGGCGCAGGATGACGATGTCCGGCTGTACTGGCTGAACAGGTATGATCGGCTTTCTACAAAGATGCAGGCGGCATTCCGTGAGCCAATCCTCACGCGGCTGTCGGTGTTTCTCACCGATCCGCAGATGCGCGACATCCTTGGACAACACAGAACGACGCTCAACTTCGCCGATGCCATGCAGCGCGGCGCCTGGATCGTGCTCAATCTTGCCAAAGGACGATTAGGAGAGAATGCGGCAGTCCTGGGCAGCATGCTGCTGACGAAGCTGGAGCTCGACATCATGGCGCGGGCGCGGATTCCGGAGTCGCAACGCCGCCTTTTTGTCATCTATGCTGACGAGCTGCAGAATTTGACATCGGATACCATCGGCACGCTTATCGCCGAGGCTAGAAAGTTCCACGTCAGTTTGGTTGCCGGGCATCAATATTGGCTGCAGCTTGATCTCTCTTTGCGCCACGCGCTGCTCGCGTCCGGTTCCAAAGCATTCTTCCGTCTGCATTACCATGACGCGCGCGAGTTGGTGGGGGAATTGGCGGCCAATGAACAACGGCGTTATGTGAACTTGCTGACGAGTTTGGGGACCGGCGAGGCGGTCTTTCGGCTCGGGACCTCTCGTCCCACTCTGGCGACCGTCCTGGCGCACCAACCCGCGCATCCGTCGGAAAACGACCTTGCGCGACTGCGGTGGGAGAGTGAGGCGCGCTGCACCCGCCCACGCGCCGAAATTCGACGCGAACTTGCCGCTCGTGAAGACGAACCACCTCTGGTGTTGCAGGAACGAAACAATCAGTCGTTCATC
>CAZKQQ010000037.1:0-308 GCA_964554945.1 uncultured Solibacteraceae bacterium
GCAGACGCCGACTCCTTCGTCGAGCCGCAAATCGTTGCCCACCATGCTGACGTATTTGAGCGCTTCCGGCCCGTTGCCGATCAGCGTGGCGTTGCGCACCGGCCGGCCCAGCTTGCCGCCCTCGATCAGGTAGCTTTCCGAGGCCGAGAACACGAAGTTGCCGCTCGTGATATCCACTTGGCCGCCGCCGAAATTCGCGCAATACAATCCTTTCGGCACCGACCGGATGATTTCCTCCGGATCGCTCTGCCCTGCCAGCATAAACGTGTTCGTCATGCGCGGCATCGGAATGTGCGCATAGCTTTCGC
>CAZKQQ010000037.1:318-41249 GCA_964554945.1 uncultured Solibacteraceae bacterium
CGCTGCCGGTCGATTCCGAACGCAGCAGCGAGCTCGAGAGCTTATCCTGCAGGTATCCGCGCAATACTCCATTTTCGATCAGCACGTTGCGCTGCGTGGGGTGGCCTTCGTCGTCCACATTCAGAGAGCCGCGCCGGCTGTTCAGCGTGCCATCGTCGATGACGGTGCACAGCTCGCTCGCCACCTTCTGCCCGATCCGGCCGCTGAAAGCCGAAACTTTCTTGCGGTTAAAGTCCGCCTCCAGCCCGTGCCCGACCGCTTCGTGCAGCAGGATTCCCGGCCAGCCCGGCCCCAGCACCACCGTCATCTCGCCCGCCGGCGCCTCTACCGCGTCCAGCAGGATGATGGCCTCCCGCGCGGCTTCCGCGGCAAAATGCTCGGGCGTCTTCTCCTTTAAGAAGAAGTCCAGTTCCACCCGCCCGCCGCCCCCGGCATAACCGCGCTGGGGCACCCCCCCGTTCTTACGGGCCAGCACCGCCACTCCCATCCGCGCCAGCGGCTGCCGGTCCAGCGTCAGCACTCCTTCGCTGGTGGCCACCAAAACGTGCCGGAGGTTGTCGGCATAAGTCGCCTGCACCTGGAAAACCCGCGCGTCGTGGGCCCGGGCGGCGCGATCGGCCCGCTTCACCAGTTCCACCCGTTCGGCGAATGCTGTTTCGATCGGAGCGGTCAAAACCGGGTATAAGTTGTGGCTTTTCCCCTCATTCAGCCCGAATTTGCCCGGTTTCCCGGGACCGGCCGCGATATACGCGGCCACCCGCGCCGCCTTCCGGATCTTCTCCGGCGCCAGGTCGTCGCTATAGGCGTATCCGGTCCGCTCCCCGGCGATTACCCTCACCCCGACGCCCATCGATACGCCCTGCGTTGCGCTCTTGACCATCGATTCGTCCAGGCTGATTGAACTGGTCAGAAGATATTCAAAGTAAAGGTCGGCGTAGTCCCCGCCCTGCGAGAGCGCTTCGGCGAGATACTGCTCCAGTTGTGGCTTTGAAATCTGGAAACGCGTGGCGAAGATTGACTCCGGGAAGGCCATGTTTTCAGGCTACCATGGGGTTTGGGACCTGGGCCGCGTTCGTCTGTTTCCGCAATAGATCCAACCGGCCGTTTATTTCTCTTTTCGTTAGAAGGCTTTGTAACCTGTCAAATGGCCGGTACGCCTCTTGGTTTGAGGTATTTAAGCGGACGGATGCCGGCCTTTAAAGTGCGGCATGCTGGTTGAATTTGAACTCATTAAGCGCGCGCAAGCTGGTGATAATGCAGCGTTTAATGATATCGTGCTGGCTTACCGGAAGCGAATTTTGGGCACGATCACTCGGGTGATCGCACGTCCGGAGGATGTCGAGGATGTCGCCCAGGAGGTTTTCCTGCGGCTGTATTTCTCCCTCGATCAACTGCGGACCCCTGAGGTCTTTGAGCCTTGGCTGTATCGTTTGACGGTGAACGCCGCCTATGATTATCTGCGCAAGCAGCGGCGGCGCCCCGAGTACCGGATGTCGGACCTGTCCGAACAGCAGGTTTTGATGGCCGATGCGGTGGCCGGGGGCAAGGTGGAGCACGATGAGCAGTATCAGAAGAGGATCCGCGAATCGGTAGACGCCCTCCTGGGGGCGGTTTCCGAGCAGGATCGCATCTTGCTCATGATGAAGGAAGTCGAAGGTTTGTCGCTGAAAGAGCTTGAAAAGATCTATCAGGTCAACGAAAATGCTCTAAAGGTACGGCTCTTTAGGGCTAGGCAGCGGGTCTTAAAAGCATTCGGAGCGGTAAAGGGTAAGGAGCCGGCAACCACCGGTTAATGAGTATGAATTCTATGCGCGAAGACGAGCAGCTCGATGCATTATTCCGGGCCTTCCACGACGCATGCCCGACGCCGGAGCCCGGCGCGAATTTCATGCCCCAACTCTGGCAGAGGATCGAATCGCGGCAGCATTCCGGATTCTCGTTCCGCCGCATGGCCAACGCCCTGGTGACGGCAGCGGTGGCCGCCACCATTTGTTTAGGCGTATATACCACCATGCGGCATTCGGATACCGCCATGTATTCGCAGTCGTATGTCGAGGCTTTGGCGGAAGCCAGTACCATTGATACCGATCTGGTCGCGCCGGCCCGCCTGGAAATTGACCAAGTGTCGCCAATGAACTAAGGCCCATGATCCGATCCAAATTTACGGCCGCGTTGTATCTCGTGCTGGTTTTTCTCAGCGGTGCGCTGGTGGGTGGCTTCGCCTACCGGCTCTACTCCGTAAATACGGTGACGGCGGTTTCGCGGCGTCCCGATCCGGTGGAATGGCGCAAGCGCTACATGGACGAAATGCGCACGCAGGTCCACACGGATGCGGACCAGGAAGCGCAGATCAACCAGATCCTGGATGAGACCGGCGCTGCTTTCGCCACGATTCGTGGAGAAGAGAAGCAGAAATATCAGGACGAGCAGAACGCGCAGATCGCCAAGATTTTCAAGTTGCTGCGGCCGGACCAGCGGCCTCTCTACTCCAAACTTCGCGCCGAGCGCGAAGCGCGCCGCAAAGCCCAACCAACCAGGAAATAAGGCCTCGCGAACTGAGGCCGGCCGCGCCGCCGCCGTACCGCAGTGCGTTCAGGCGAGAAGGCCGGGCCTTCACTTGCTCTTGCGAACCGCTCGCCGGTCGCCGTTCCCGGAATGACGGATGAACGCGATGATGGTGCCTTGCGAGTCCTTGATGAATTCGATCGGATCGCCTTCCGTGCGCGACACGAAGTTAGTCTCGGAGTTCGCCGCCAGCGGCAGCTTCAGCGGGTTTGAGCCTTCCTGCAGAAAGAGTAAATCGCCTTCCACGCTGATCACAGCCGGTCGTCCGGGGCCGTACTCGTAAGTGCCTGTATACTTCGAAAGAGTTTCCGGCGCCAGCTTCGTTCCGGTCCCGCCGAGCATGTGCGGTGGAGAACTATCGTTTTCGCAGATGCTTTCCAACAGATCGGTGTCCGGCGCCAGCGTCTTGGGCATCTGGAACGAAAACGCGCGCGTGAACGTCTTCGGATCGTCGATCGTCATTTCCAGATCCATGTGGCCGAAGTCGCGGCGGCGGAAGCGTTCGGTGATGTGAAGCGCTTCGGTGTGGGGATGGCCTTCAATGTCGAGCCAGCTCCGGTCATTGAAGCCGGCGGTGTCCACCACCAGCGTATCGCCCTCCCAGTGACCGGTGGAATAGCCCAACCAGCTGGGCGTGGGATCGACGGGAAGCTTCCGGCCGTCGGTGAAGATCGTCCGATGCACGCTATTGGTGGTGCCCTGATAGAGAACCACGATCAATCCGGGAGTCTGCACGAAACGGGCGAGATCGACCATGTGGTAGTAAGGAAAAGGATCGGGCAGGCATTTGGCCCGCGGCGCGTCCTTGCCCATATTGCGGACCCGCTGCTGGTAGACGGCCTCGGCCCAGGGCTGAATGTCGGCGGGCTTCAGATCCCTGGCGACATTGCGGTCGTAACTCCCCGCGCCGGGTCCGCTCCAGATGCCGGAAAGATCCGGTCTTCCATCGGAAGCGCGCGGCGCAGGCGCAGAGAGGTTCGGTTTTCCATCGGCCGTGCGCGGGATGCCGGGAGTCGGGTAGTTCAGCCATTGGCCGTGAGCCGATACGGTGAAAAGGCTCGTGATGGCGACGAGCAATGACGCGGTGAGCTTCGACATATGGCATCCACCTCTTTGAGAAAGTGTAACGCCGATTGTGGGGCCGCCAATCGTGCCTGTCTCACTCATTTCAGCTCTTGCGCGGTTCTGCCGCCTTGGGCCCGAAGCCACTGGACCAAACCCGCGGCCCCGTGCCGTTGCGCGGCATCGAGCGGCGTCAGGTGGTTGTATCCGATCCAGTTGATCTCGGCGCCGCGCCCAAGCAGATATTCAGCGGCAACCCGCTGCCCGCCGTGGCAGGCGCTCCAGAATGCGTTAGTGACTTCGCCGGGCGTGGGCGCACCAGCCGCGAAGTGTTCTTCCACCCGGTCCATGAGTCCCAACGCCGCGGCCTGCCAGAGTGTCGTTCGGGCCCCGCGTTCCACCAGCCGGCGCGCCGCCGCCCATTGTCCAAATGCCACTGCATCGGCCAAGGCGGTTCCGCCCCCAATCACCGAGCCGGGCGCTTCGATGTTCGCTCCACCGTCGAGCAGCGCATCGAGCACCGCCACATCGTTGCTGCTGGCCGCCCAATGCAGCGGGGTCTCCGCGTGAGGACCGACCATCTGGGCATTCACGTCCGCGCCCGCGGCGAGCAGCGCGGCTACCGTCGCTGGACCGTTCGGAAAATGACCGGGCCAATCCGTCGCGACGTGCAACAGAGTGCGGGCAGGCCCGCCGCCGTCGCCCAGCTTGTTGGTCCCGGCTAGGCGCACCCGAACCAGGGCCGGATGTTCCCGCAATAGATTTCTTAGTGTTTCGAGATCCCCGCCGTGAATGGCGGCTACGGCCGCGGATTCTTCCGGCCGCGGATCGGTCATGGCGGCGAACAGCTACGCTGCCGGCGTCTTTTTCTTGGTGCCGCGGGTGGCTTTGTACTTCTTTTCGAAGCGGTCTACGCGCCCGGCCGTGTCGATCAGCTTCTGCTTCCCGGTGAAAAACGGGTGGCAGGATGAGCAGATTTCCACACGGATATCGCCCTTGTGTGTGGACCGCGTTTTAAAGGTGTGTCCGCAGGCACAAATGACGTTGAGCTCGTTGTACGCGGGATGAATTCCGGCCTTCATTGCAGGGGGATCCTTTCGAGAACACCAGTATAACAAATCACGCAAAATGAAAACCCCCGTAGTCTTCCTTCGAAGACCACGGGGGCTGGTAGCCTAAGAAAACCTGAGGCCTAACTGACGCGTGAGGCAGCTGGTCCACAGGAACGTGACCCCGTTACTGGACGGGATCTCAGCATAGGCAGGCCCGACTCTAACAGTCAGCCACCTCGCGCGGTTTTATACTACTATCCATTTTTACTGGACCACCTCCTTTCCCAGTGATATTTTTATGCTCGCATGGCTTTCGCGTCCTGTCAACACCATGCTTCTAAAGGAATATCGTGTGAATTGGAGTCACAAGTGCCGCGCCGCGAACCGGCACATTCCCAGGCCGTCGATCCAGTTGAAAGGGAAGCGCCCCGTTGTATAGTGCGCGCAAGGAAGCTTCAAAATCTTGTGCGGCAGATTCAGTTGGCGGAACCGCTTCAACACTTGCTGCGAATACACGGGCAGGAAGCAGGTATCGTACGGCGCCCACACCAGCAGGCTCTGGAATTGCCGGCCGCAAAAACGTTCCAGGTACGGTGCCGGGCTGATTACCGACCAGAAGCGCCGGAGATCATCCTGGGTCACCTCTTCACCGAATCCACGGCGGACGTGCTGCGAGGATATGCCGGTCCACACCACATCCGAGAAATACATCGAAACGTGGTTGAAGATGCCGACGCGTACACGCGCATCGTGAGCCGCGGTAATGCAGGCAATACAGGAACCGAGGCTGGTGCCAAGAATTCCCAGACGCGAGTAGCCTTGCTGCTGTAGCCAGTCCAGGCAGGCCCGCGTATCAATAATGGATTGCCGCGCCGCGTGGATGGTGCGGCCTATGTTGCTTGACACATGGTAGTCGGCGCGCTGCAACTCTCCGGGCATGCGTTCGGCGTGATAAGCCATCGTCATGCGGAGGGCGCTGATACCGAACCGGTTGAGCAGTTTGGCCAGGCCCAGGTGACCGCCGGCATCCGAGTTCCACTGCGGCAGCACCACCAGGGCCCGGCCGCCATCTCGCGCGGCGGGAAACCAGCGCGCATGAACGGTATTGTTTTCCGGATAGGGAGAACCCGCGGGGCTGGCGAACGTCAGCGAACCATTTTGAAGGCGGTAGTCCCGGACGGGTTCATAGCTGTAAAACCGATCGGAGTCCCCGAGCGCCTGCTCCACAAAGCGATCTATGCAGGCGGCGGAATTGCCGTTAGCTTCGGACGGGCAATGCGGATGACCGATGCGGGCCAGCCAATCGGTTCCCCATTCAAACGGCCGCACCACGCGATTCCGATCGCGGCTGGCCAGTCGCCGCTCCCAGCGGTCGATCCAGCGGGCGTAAGTTCCTGTCATCTGGCGAGAAGAACCAGTCTAGCAGACCAACAAAAAGCCCCGCCCCGGAGAATGCCCGGAGCGGGGCGGCCTAACCAGAAGGAGGCAACGCACCAAAGCGAAGAAACCTCTGACGAACCCTAACCCCAAAGTGCACACGATGGGCCATTTTTAAGTTATTGATTGCACGCACGGCCCCGGCTCCGGTTTCCGAATTCGGAAGCCTCGTTCTACCGTTTCCGAGAGAACGGAACAACCTTCCTCCGGTTGGCGTATTCTATCCTGTAACAGATTAGGAGAGCTTCATGTTTTGCCATACTTGCGGCTCACGCATCGAGGACGGCGCCAGTTATTGTCCCTCTTGCGGCCAGTCGCTGCGAACCGCGCCACTCATGCCGCCCGCGCAGGGAAGGATTGCCGGACACGTTCGCCTGCTCGGCATTCTCTGGATTGCGATGTCGGCATTTCATCTGATGCCGGGATTGTTCCTGCTTACGATGTTCGGGCGCGGCGTTGGGTTCCTGCCGCCGGAGGTTCCTTACTTCGTGCACGGTATTTTACAAACCGTGGGCTGGTTCCTGATCGCCGGCAGCTTGGCCGGTGTGATCGCCGGTTGGGGCTTGCTCGACCGCCAACCCTGGGCCCGAATGCTCGCGATTGTGCTGGCGTTCCTGAATCTCCTGCACGTGCCGTTTGGAACGGCGCTGGGGATTTACACCTTGTGGGTGCTGCTGCCGGCGCAATCGGAGCAGGAGTACCGGCATGTGGCGCGCGCGGCGTAAGCCGCGCGTCCGTCATCGCAAGGCCGTCGCGATCGCTTTTTCGGCAATCGGCGCGAGCAGTTCGTAACCCTTCGCGTTGGGGTGTAGGCCATCTTCCGACAAGTCTTCCTTTAACATCCCTTTATCGTCCACCAGCGCCGAATAGTAATCGGCGAAGGTGAGCCGCCCCTTCTCCGCATACTCGCGCAACCAGGCGTTCAGCCGCAGAATGTCGGCGGGCGGCCGCTGCGCCGTCTGTTTCCGGCGTGTGTAGTCGCTCACCGGGGTCAGCGAGCACAGGATGATCTTGATCCCGTGCGCCTGCGCCAGCTCCGTGATCGCCTGAATGTTCTCCGCGATCATTTGCAGCGTTTCCGGGCCTGTGTTGCGGCCAATATCGTTGGTGCCCGCCAGCAGCACGAGGGCGGCAGGCTTGAGATCGAGCACATCCGGATAGACCCGCACCAGCATCTGCGCGGTAGTCTGTCCGCTGATGCCGCGATTCACGTACGGTTTACCAGGAAAGAACTGCGGCAGTTTCCAGAGGTCCGTAATGGAATCGCCGAGGAACACAACCCGGTGCGGATCGGGCTGCGCCGCCAGCAATCCATCTTCAGCGTGATAGCGGCCGAGCTGGTTCCAATCCTGAAGCTGATCCGCCAGAGTTTGCGCGGTCACCGCCAGGCAGCAGTTTGAACGTGGCGGATTGTACGTATCCGCCAGTTGTCCAACAGCGGCTGCCGGCGCCAGCGCAGCGCAGAGAATTCCCGATGCGATTTTGATCATACGGTTCCCGCGCTCATTATCGCATCGCACGCACCCCGCTTGACTTCGTAAACAATTAGTACTAAATATTTAGTATGTATCGGTCTAAACCGCCAATGGTCGCCATGGCCATCGTCGTCCTGGTAACGCCCGCCGCCTTGCGCGGTCAGCCTTCTCCGGGTTTTGAAGTGGTGACCCTGAAGCAGTCGCCGCCTCCGCCGGGCGACGCGATCAATATCAACCTCGGCGCCGTGCGCAACGGAACTCTGACCCTGGAAAACGCGTCGCTGAGTGACTGCCTCCGCTTCGCGTACGGGCTCGTGTCCGATGCACAGCTCGCGGGTCCGGACTGGATCAAGTCCAAAGCGGTGCGCTTCGATATTGTCGCGAAGGCTTCGCCCGATACGCCGCGCGAACAGTTCCCCCTCATGTTGCGGCCGGTGCTGGCGGAGCGGCTGAAGCTCGCATTTCATTATGAGAAAAGGGAGCTCCCCTACCTCGCGCTGGTCATCGGGAAGAATGGGTCGAAGCTCCGCGAAGCCAAACCGGACGCACCGCCGGCTTCGGGACCCCAGGTGGCCGGCCGCATCGCCGCCAGTCAGATGTCGATTGCAACATTGGCGACGCTGTTGTCCCGCTTCCAGCGGCAGACCGTGATCGATCTGACCGGATTGCCCGGCCGCTACGAGGTCAACCTGCAGTGGACGCCCGATGCGAATCGCCCAACCCCGCTGGACGACGATCTGAGCGCAGCCCGTCCGTCTCTGTTCACCGCGGTGCAGGAACAGCTCGGTCTCCGGTTGGAATCCCGAAAAGGTCCGCTAGACGTTTTGGTCGTCGATCACGCGGAACAGATGCCATCCGAGAACTGAATACTTCGCGCGGGAAACGCACGATCGCGAAATTGCGGCGGGCCATTCGGGACTCTCTCGAGCGCAAGGTCACGGCGTTATCGGCTGCGGCCTAAGAACCCGGAGCAGTTGTACTGCGCCGTTGTGCCGGGCCGGTTATGATGTGTATAATATTCAATGAGTATACACATTAATGCGGACGAATATTGTTATTGACGATCGCCTTATCAAGGATACGCTTCGCGCCACAGGGATCAAAACCAAGCGCGAAGCCGTCGATCTGGGTCTGCGAACTTTGCTACGCCTGAGCCGGCAGGGAGAAATCCGGCGCCTGCGCGGTAAACTCCACTGGCAGGGCGACCTCGACGCCATGAGGCGCGATCGTTGATCCTGGTTGATTCGAGCGTTTGGATCGGCTACTTCCAAGGCTCTACGACGGCGCAAATCGGGAAACTCGACGAATTGCTGGGCCGGGAGCAACTGGCCATAGGCGACCTCATTCTTACGGAAGTCCTGCAAGGTTTTTACGACGAGCGAGAGTTTGAGTCAGCCAGGAAAATGCTGATGAGGCTGACTGTCGTGGAATTGGGCGGGCCGGAGATCGCGGTTCGGGCGGCTCGAAACTATCGGAAACTGCGCCAACTCGGCGTAACCGTTCGCAAAACGATCGATACCATTATTGCTACCCGATGTATCGTAGATGGGTACGACCTGTTGCACGATGATCGGGACTTCGATCCGTTCGTGAAACATCTCGGACTGCGCGCCGTGGTCTGAGATGTTCGTCCCGCTCTACGCGTTCACCCGCCGCGTAGCGTCGATTTTCAGCCAGAGCACCGCCGCGATCACGCAAAGGCTCGCGGTGATGAGGAACGGCACATTCCAGCCGTAATGCGCGGCGGTATACGTAACCACCGTTGCCGCGACGGCTCCTCCAATATTTCCCAGCATATTCATCACGGCGGAGACCGAACCCGCGAAATCGCCGCCGATGTCCAGCGGCACCGCCCACGAAATCCCCACGGTCCATTCCAGACCAAAGAAAGCGACACAATACCAGGCCACCGAGACATGAGGGTCGCGCGTCAGTACGGCGGGGATAGTCGCGCCCGCCGACAGCAGGAACCCCGCGATCGCCACCCAGCGCCGTGCCAGATTAATATT
Source organism: uncultured Solibacteraceae bacterium (assembly GCA_964554945.1). GTDB lineage: Bacteria > Acidobacteriota > Terriglobia > Bryobacterales > Bryobacteraceae > PSRJ01. The sequence goes on from CAZKQQ010000037.1 coordinate 9,919, forward strand.
CCCGGTCCGCCGGAGAACCACATCGGAGAACCATCCGCCCGCCAGATCCCCCACCACGCCCGCCAGCAGCGGCAGGCTGGCATAAACTCCCATTTGCGCCATGGTCATCCGGCGCGACTGCTGCAGATACGTCGGGAACCAGTCCTGATACACATTCAGGTTGTAGTTGTAGAAGAAATACATCACGGCCAGTACCCACAGATTGCCGTGGGACAAAATCTGCCGCCAGGGTACTTTGCCGGTACTCTTGCGCTTCACGCCACCGCCAATAATTTCGCGCTCCGCTTCATTAACGCCCCGATGTTCCTCGGGCGTGTCGCGATAGTACGTGAACCACGCGATGGCCCACACCACTCCCAGAACGCCATAGGCATAAAATGCGGCGCGCCATCCGAAAAAAGGGATGATCGCGACCGCCACGATCGGTGGCGTGATGGCGCCGCCGAGACGGGACCCCGCGTGAGTGACGCCCTGCGCAAAACCGCGCTCGGTCGGCCGCATCCAGCGCGAAAGCGACCGTGTGGCGATGGGGAACGCTCCGGCCTCGCCTAAACCGAAGAACACCTGGATGGCGAGCATCGAGCCCGCGTTCCAGGCGAGCGCCGTCAGCGCTGTAAACGCGCTCCACCAGCTCACTACAATCGTCAGCGCGCGCCGCGCCCCAATCGTATCGCCCAGCCAGCCTCCCGGAATCTGGAACAACGCGTACGCCATGCGGAAGCCGAACGTGATCCAGCCCATGGCGGTCAACGAAATCCCCAGCTCCTTCATGATCGTCGGCCGCGATGTGGCCAGCACCTGCCGATCCATGTAGGTGATCATGTACGCCGCCACCGTCAAGGCCAGCACGGCGTAGCGGACGTGCGTGGGGCGCCGCTGCGCACTGTCGCGCGCGGAAGTCTCTCCGGATTGACTACCCGCGCGCCGGGGCTGCATCCAGGGTCATCCCCTTGGCGGCCTGCGTCAGGACGTCCAGCGCCGCGGCGACTCCACCCTTCTTGTGCGGAACACCGGCGAGTTCGAGTCCCATTTCCACGCCGCTCAGTGTCCCGGCGAGCATGAGATCGTTGAAATCCCCCAGATGTCCGATGCGGAAAACCTTGCCCGCGAGCCGCGCCAGCCCGCTCCCCAGCGCCATATTGAACTGCTCCAGCACCACCTTGCGGAATTCATCGGCGTTGTGACCGGCCGGAAGCAGCACGCTGGTCGACGAACTGCTGAATTCGGCGGGGTTCAGACACAGCACTTCCAGCCCCCAGGTCTGGACCGCGCGTCGCGTCGCTTCGCCGTGCCGGCGATGACGGGCGAACACGTTGTCCAGCCCCTCTTCCTGCAGCATCTTCAACGCCTCCTGCAAGCCGTAAAGCAGATTAGTCGCGGGCGTGTACGGGAAGAATCCATTCTTGTTGTTCGCCAGCATCGCTTGCCAGTCCCAATACGACCGCGGCATGCGCGCCGATTTAGCCGCAGCCAGCGCCTTCTCGCTGACGGCGTTGAAGCTCATCCCCGGCGGCAGCATCAACCCCTTTTGCGAACCGCCGATGGCCACATCGACTCCCCATTCGTCATGGCGGTAGTCCATGGAGCCGAGCGAAGAAATTGTGTCCACCATCAACAGCGCGGGGTGCCCGGCTCGATCCATCGCCTTGCGCACCGCAGCCACGTTGCTGGCCACACCCGTGGAAGTTTCGTTGTGCACGATGCCGACGGCTTTGATTTTGTGCTGGCTATCTTCACGCAACTGCGCTTCGATGGCGGCGGCATCCACGCCATGGCGCCAGTCGCTCTGCAGGTACGTGACGTCGAAACCCAGCTTGCCGGCCATTTCCTGCCATAGGAACGAGAACTGGCCCGTTTCGAACATCAGGACTTTGTCGCCAGGAGACAGCGTATTGACGAGCGCGGCCTCCCAGGCGCCGCTGCCGGAAGTCGGGAAGATGATGACCGGCCCTCTGGTCTTAAAAATGGCCTTGATGCCTTCCAGTAGTTCTAGGCCGAGCCGGCCGAATTCCGGCCCGCGATGATCGATCGTCGGCCGGGCCATCGCGCGCAGCACGCGCTCGGGCACATTGGTGGGGCCGGGAATTTGAAGAAAGTGACGTCCGCTTGAATAAGGCACTATCGGTCTCCGTTTCAAAAAAGCGCGATTTTCCATGATATACCTTGGCTCGGCCCGCCGGGCGGCAGCCAGACGCGATACACTCATCGGGAAACCCCATTTGAGGAGGCAATCCTGATGAAACTGCTGCACGCTCTGTGTCCCGCGCTTGTGCTCGTAACCGTCCTGGCAGGCCAGCAATGCCCGGATAGTAAGCCGCCGGCGGACGTCGCTGCCGGCCCGGCCTGGAGCGGTTGGGGCGCGGATGTTCAGAATAGCCGGTTTCAACCGGCGAAGGATGCCGGCCTCACTGCCGACCGTGTGCCGCAATTGAAGCTGAAGTGGGCGTTCGGAATTCCCGATGCCAAGTCCATCATCGGGCAGCCCGTGATCGCTGGAGGGCGGGTTTATATTAGCGGCGACAACAAGAAACTCTACTCGCTCGATGCCGCCAGCGGGTGCACGTATTGGTCCTTCACGGCCGAGGCGGACACGCGGAATTCGCCCACGGTCGGGCCGGCGCCCGGGCGCCCCGGGCGAAGCGTCCTCTATTTCGCGGACCTCAAGGCCAACGCCTACGCGCTCGATGCCGCTAACGGCGAGCTGCTTTGGAAGACCAACGTCGACAGCCATCCGCGCGCGCGTATCACGGCTTCGCCCAAGCTTTACGAAGGGCGGCTCTACTTGGGCGTCTCTTCGTCCGAAGAAGTCGGAAGTGTGCGGCCCGATTATCAATGCTGCACCTTCCGCGGCAGCGTGGTGGCTCTCGATATTGCTACCGGCAAGCAGGTCTGGAAGACGTATGTCATTCCGGAAGTTCCCAAGCCCACGCACAAGAACTCGGCGGGCACGCAGCTCTGGGGCCCGGCGGGAGGCGGCGTCTGGAATTCGCCCACCATCGACGCCAGGCGGCACGCGCTCTATGTGGGCACTGGCGACGCCTACACCGAACCCGCGGGAAAATACACCGATGCCGTCCTTGCGCTCGATCTGAAGAGCGGGAAGATTCTCTGGGCCGCCCAGGATCTCGGAGGCGACGCCTGGCTGGTGGGGTGCGACGCAACACCGCGCTCGGAAAATTGTCCCAAGGACCTGGGGCCGGATTACGATTTTGGCGCGTCGCCGATTTTGCGCGACCTGCCGAATGGCCACAGTGTGATCCTGGGCCCGCAGAAGAGCGGAATGGTTTGGGCGCACGATCCGGATCGTAAGGGCGCGGTGCTGTGGAAAGTGCAGACCGCGGAGAAAGCGCCGGCGGCGTCCGGGCAGCTCGTCTGGGGCGGCGCGGCCGACGATCAGAACGCGTACTTCGGCCTGTCGAGCGGCGGCGTGGTCGCTCTTTCGCTGGCGAACGGCGAGCGCAAATGGTACGCGCCTCTCGACACGCCTTCCGGACGCAAGCGCGGACACGATGCGGCCCTGACCGTGATTCCCGGAGTCATCTTCTCGAATAGCTGGGACGGACATGTGCGCGGGCTTTCCACAGCCGATGGCAGCGTTTTGTGGGACTACGACACCATGCACGCGTATGAAACCGTCAACGGAGTCGAGGCCAAAGGCGGATCCATGGGCGGCCCGGGTCCCATCGTCGCCGGCGGCTTGGTGTTTGTCGGCTCCGGCTTTGTCGGCGTGCAGAACGGAATGCCCGGCAACGCTCTTCTGGCTTTTTCCGCGCAGTGAAGTGTCGTCTGCCGCCCCAGGCACGCCAAAAAACGATGAGGCTTTTTATCTGAAGTATGCCGCGAGCGCGTCTGCGATTCGCGGCGATGCCTGACCATCCCCATACGGGTTATGCACGCGCGTCATGCGCGAATACTCGGCCGGATCGTCCAGCAGGCGCGTGGCTTCGGCTACGATGCGCTCTTCATCCGATCCCACCAGCTTCACCGTGCCGGCCTCAACCGCCTCCGGCCGTTCCGTCTTGTTGCGCATCACGAGAACGGGTTTGCCCAATGACGGAGCCTCCTCCTGAATGCCCCCTGAGTCCGTGATCAGGAAGGAAGCCTTCCGCATCAAGTCCACAAACGGGATGTAGGGCAGCGGGTCGATTAAATGGACGTTCGGGCGGTTGTCCAATAATTCGTGCGCCGGCCCGAACACATGCGGATTCCGGTGGACCGGATACACCACCTGCACGTCCGGCCGGGCGGCGAGCCGCGCGAGCGCGCGCATCTCATTGGCGAAGCCGGCTCCGAAGTTTTCGCGGCGATGGCCCGTCACCAGGATCAGGCGCCGCTCCCGATCCAGCCACGTCCAATCGCACCCGGGCAACGCGCCTGAGGCCAGCGCGTCGCGCACATATAATACGGCATCGATCCCCGTGTTGCCTGTGATGTGAATACGATCCTGCGGAACGCCTTCCTTCACCAGGTTCGCGGCCGCCGCCGTCGTTGGCGCGAAGTGCAGGTCCGCCAGACGGCTCGTGACGAGGCGATTCATTTCCTCGGGAAATGGCTGGCGTAAATCGCCGGTGCGCAGTCCGGCTTCCACGTGGCCCACGGGAATTCGCTGATAGAACGCCGCCAGAGTGGCTGCCATCGTCGTAATGGTGTCACCCTGCACCACTACCATGTCCGGAGCCTCTCGCCGCAATATTGGTTCCAGCGCCTCCAGCAGCCGCGCCGTGAGCGCCGCCGGTGTCTGGTCCGGCCGCATGAGATTCAGATCGTAGTCCGGCTTGAGTTGAAATGCCGCCAGGACCGGATCGAGCATGTCGCGGTGCTGGGCCGTAACACAGAGGCGAGCCTGGAAGTCGCTCCGGCGGGAACGCAGTTCGCGTATCAGCGGGCTGAGTTTAATCGCTTCCGGACGCGTCCCGAAGACCAATAGAAGATGGATCACGAACCGCCTATTATAAGGGCCGTGCGTCCACTCCGGCGTCGGGCCGATCCGCGGGGTGGGCTGCCTTATCGCGACGCGTCAGCCCCGAGTTCCCTCTGCTCCCTCGGCGCACGAACCCGATCTGATGTCCGATATACTGTTGCCGGGGTTTGTTCGGTGGAACCGGAACGGCTGCGGTTTTGTACGGTTTGTCTCGCACTGGCTTCGTCACTGCCCGGCGCCTGGGGGCAGGCCTTGCGGGTTGGGCCGCAAACTACCACCCCGAACAATTGGGTCACGCTCGAGATTTTCTTCCAAGCACCGCCTGGCCCGGCTGTGGTCGCCATGCAATGGGAGGTGGTGATCCCCCCAGACTCCTTGGATCTCGAATACACGCCTTCGGCACGCGCCCCATTGGCCGTGAAGGACGCGGGGAAATCCCTCAATTGTGCGGTTTCGAGGAATCCAGAAAAGCCTTTCCTTGTGCCGTGCATCCTTGCCGGCAGCCACAAACCAATCCCGAATGGGACTGTCGTTTTGTTGAGTCTAAAGCTCGGCGCGAGAGCGCGACCCGGCCCGGTGCCCATCCGATTGCAAAATCCGATGGCCTTTACAAGTGATTTGAAGCCGGTGCCGATCGGGCTCGGCGAAGGGGTTCTCACGGTTCGCGCTCGCTGAAACCGCGAGCGCTACTCTTTCGTCTGGCTCCGCCACCACTCAAGGAGCCGGATTCCCACCGCCGTCGCACTGCTCGCAATCAGCAGCCATTTCGCAATCTGTGCGGCCACTTCCACGGCGTGATTATGGCTGGATTCGCGCAGGATTGACAGGCCCATTGGTACGGCCGGGGTTTTCCCGGAACCGCGACGTCAGGGAGTGGCCGCCGCGACTTCAATGAGCGGCCCGCCCCCGAACGGCTGGTCTGCGAGCGTTTACTTTTCGGTCGAAGCCGTTTTGGCCACCGGCTCATCCTGCCGCTTCAAAGAGAGCACTACCGGCATCACTTCGAACGGCATCTTCTCGTTCGCGGATAACAGAGGCGCCGCCTTGGCGCGAATCATGTCCGTGGCGTTGGACCACGTGTCCAGACGGATGCGCGAGACCAGGGGGAGGGCGGCGATCTGCTCCAGATTTGCGGCATCCAGCTTGGGGGCAGCCGCGATCAGCTCGGGCAACAGTACGGCGTTTCCCTGGTCGGCGATCGGATTACCGATGCGTGCCATCGTCAGATTGGTCAGCGCCGTACCCTTGGTAACCAGCGCTTTCAGGAACAGCCCCACGTTCGGCAGTTGGTCCGTATACGGAGAATTCTTCAGAAGCTCCATGGCCCTCTTGTTGGCCTGCAAGTCCTCGTTGGCCGTACGCCGGTAGACGAACTGCCGGAAAATCTGCTGGTCATCGAATAGCATCCGGTCGCTGAACGCATTCATCGTGTTGGTCTTGAATCCGAGCACAATTCCCGCCAGCTCGCGCGAAATGACAGCCGCTAGTGTCGCCTCGCTGGGCAGGACGTCGATCAAGCCCCGGCTCACCACCAGCGTGTGGCCGACCGTGAAGGCTTCCAGCGGAGTGGTCAGCAGGACGCGTGTGCGGATGGGTGGATCGACCGAAATTTTATTGGTGACCATCAGATTGTTGACAACGGTGTCGAGAACCTTTTCCACCTCTCCGGCCGGGCCGATTAAGCCGGCTTTCTCCATCCGCTGAATGGTGTTCTCTTCTGCCTGGCGCTCCCAATCGCGCAGCGCTTCGGTGCGGGACAGATCGCTGGCCGCTGCATCCTGCGGCGGCTGGGCGGATTCAATCACGATATTGGTGAAGGTGTCGGTCTTCTGCGGTCCAGTCGAAGCGAACGACCAGAAACGGACCAGACCTTTCAGACCGCTGATAGCGGACCGTCCCGGGCCGGCGGACTCTTCGATATAGGCAATTGACGGCATCCACAGACCCGGACCCACCTGCTCCCGGTACGTATTGAAATGAAAAGAGTGTCCTGGGTGCTTGGAGGTGTATGTGCCGGTGAATCGCACCACATGGAAGGTGCGGTCTTCCACCCAGATCCGTCCGATAAACCGCCCGGCTGGTTCCTTCGCCTTCGGCTTGACATCGAGCACCAGACAGCGGACCGCGCCGAGGAATTCGCCGTGCGGATTCTCAAAATCGTAGTGATCGGTGCTGAAGTTTTCCTGATCGATTACCGCGATCTGGGCAAAGCTTCGCGGCGACAGCCGCGGCTTCTTCGTTCCTTTCAGGAACTCGAAAATATCCGCGCCGAACGTTTTATCCGGGTTGAAACCCTGGTAGTCTACGCCGCGGCGGAATTCGGCATTGCCCACAAAGTACGCGTCGCTGCTGATCACTTGCGAGCCGTCTTGCTCGCCGGGACTCAAATACTGAACGTAGGTCTCAATCAGCGGCTTGTATTTGGAAAGCTCGTCGAGAAAGGTGTTTTCGGTGGTGGTCACGCGCGACAGCACATCGGCCAGGGGCAGACTGACGCTGCTGTTATCCGCGGCGGCCATCCCGGTGAAGCAGGCAAAGACCAGTAGGTAGCGAAATTTCATTTTATTTTCAACCTGTGATTTGGAAAACAACGTGAAGCGTTACGTGTTGGTCAACCGGCCTGCCCGATTGCAGCGCCGGAGTAAAGCGAATTCGTCGCGCGGCATCGATCGCGCTTTCGTCCAGGCCGTGCCCCAGCCCGCGAACCACGCCCAGGACGCGCACTTCGCCGCTCGCGGCAAAGACCACATCCAGGAGCACGTCGCCTTCGATTTTTTGGGTCCGCGCCTCCGCCGTATAGGCGGGCTTCGGCTTATCGAGAATCTCGATAGGCCGCACTGACGCCATCGCGGGTGCCGCCTGCTTGGTCGGCAGGTTCACGGCCTTGGGCTGGTCAAAGCCGGTCTTTCGGATTTGATCGGGAATCGCCGGCTTTTCCGCTCCGGCGACGACATCGAAGCCGGGGTGATTGACGTTCGCGGCGATTACGCGCGCAGAGCGCTCCTCCGTCGATACCTGTCCGAATGCGCCCGTCTGTATTTTGGCTGCCGCCGCGGCTGGCCGCGAATCCGTCGATCGCGTGTCGAAGCCGGCGGAAGCAATCGTGGTTGGCCGCGCCACCGGGCCTTCGGCCGCTACGCGATCGAAGCCGGCATCCTGGGAAACGGGAACCGCCAATTGGGGACTTACCTGGGAGGGCGCATTCGAACCAAACACGCCCGTCTGCACCGGAGGATGGACCGCCGCGACCGGAGTCGGTAGGACCATCGGCGGATGCGGCGTGTTCGGCAGCCGCGGCGCGTCTTCCAGTTTTGGAACCGTAACGCGCGCTTCCCGGATCCGGGGAAGCGGCCGTAGAACCGGAGGAGGCGTCGGCGCTTTTGGAATCGCCACAGCCGCTTGCATGGGTTTCGGTTGCGTTTTGACTTCTACCGGAGCGATCAACGTAGTGCTGAACCGCACTGCCTGGCTCGGCATAACCATCCGCGGGACAATCGCCAGCACCAGTCCCAAGCCGCCTAAGTGAATGCAGGCACTGGTCAAGAAACGCGGCGATCGGCGATTCGCGTTGGCGGGGATGCCGCGAAACAAAATATCGTCAAATCCATCGGGATTCATAAGATCGCGGTCAAGGTAACAATATCAATGACCGCGCGAAGCCCACAAGTTATCGTTAGTTATGCTTGCAATGCCTGTCTGACGGGCACTTCATCGAATCACCCGAGTGCCCACGCGATCTGCTGTCGATCATGGAGGAGAAAGACTCGACATTATTAAACAATGATTGTGACCCGCCGCACCGCCGCCAATTCTCTTGGCAGGCGACGTGCTCCTTGTAGCTCCAGGAGTCTGGTTCGACCAGGGGCGTCGATATGCTGGAAGGAACAACCATCTTGCTGGCTGAAGACGAGTTGCCGGTCCGGAAACTGGTTTCCGAAGTGCTGCACCGGCATGGCTGTGTCGTTCTGGAAGCGCATTCGGGCCCGGATGCGATACAGGTTTCAGAAAAACACAAAGGCCCCATTGATCTGCTCGTCGCGGACTATGAGATGCCTGGAATGTCGGGTTTTGAACTCGCCGAGCGGCTACGCGCTTCACGTCCCGATTTGCCGGTGATTCTGATGTCAGGCTCGCCGGAAGGCATCGCAAACTCTCACATTCGCGGCTTTCCCTTCATCCGCAAACCGTTTGCGCCGGCAGCTCTGACCGATCTGATCGAGAAAACGCTGGGACAACATGGCGAAACCCAGAGAACGAAATCGGCATCCTGAGCGCGAATCGCGCCTGAGTCTTTAACGACGCATCCCGGCGCCCCTGGCTTGCCCGGTTACAATCGAACTTGCCGCAGCTCACTTTTGAAGTCTTGGCCGAGTGCCCGCGTACTCGCGCCCGCGCCGGCCTTCTTCACACGGCTCACGGCGCCATCGAAACGCCGGTCTTCATGCCGGTCGGCACGCAAGCCACTGTCAAAGGGCTCACCCAGCGCGATCTCGCTGAAGATCTCGGCGTTCAGATCCTCCTCGCCAACACCTATCATCTCTTTTTACGCCCCGGCTCTGAACTGATCCGCAAAATGGGCGGCCTGCACCGTTTTATGTCCTGGCCCAACGCCATCCTCACCGATTCCGGCGGCTTCCAGGTGTTCAGCCTCAGTTCCCTCCGCAGAGTCGCCGATCACGGCGTCGAGTTCCGTTCTCATCTTGATGGAGATCTCCACACGTTCACACCGGAATCCACCGTCGATGCCCAGCTCGCCTTCGGCAGTGACATCCTCATGGCGCTCGACGAGTGTCCCGAGTATCCCGTCAGTCACGAATTCGCTCGCGAGAGCATGGAGCGCACCGTGCGCTGGGCGCGTGAGGCGTACGCGCATTACAGCCGCCGCATGGCCGGCATCGGCACGCGCCATGCCCTGTTCCCGATCGTGCAGGGCTCCATGTTCCCCGACCTGCGGCGCCGCTGCGCTACCGAGCTCCTCGAGCTCGACGCCGATGGTTACGCCATCGGCGGCCTGTCCGTTGGCGAACCGCGCGCCCTCAGCCTTGAAATGGTCGAGTGCACCGAAGACCTTCTTCCCCGCGCCCGTCCGCGCTACGCCATGGGCGTCGGGATGCCCGCCGAGCTCCCCGAATATGTCGCCCGCGGTATCGACATGATGGATTGCGTCCTCCCGTCCCGCAATGCCCGGAATGGATATTTATTTACATCTCAGGGCCGGCTCATCATTAAGCACGCGTCCTATAAGGATGATCCGCGCCCGATCGACGCAAATTGCGGGTGTTATACTTGCTCTAGGTATTCCAGAGCTTACCTGCGCCACCTGTTTCTTTCCGGGGAGATTCTTTATGCGGTTTTGGCGACCAGGCACAACATCCGCCGGTACCTTGACATCATGAAGCAGATCAGGCAGGCTATAATGTCGGGTTCGTTCCCTGAATACTTGACAAGTGTGCGTTCGGCTGCTGTCGAGGCCGAATGACCCTCTTTGAGGGTTCTAAAATCGTGTTCCTGACTCTCTTTCTGCAAACGTCGTCCAACTCTCTGCTGGGATTCCTCCCCATCCTTCTTATCTTCGGCATCTTTTATTTTTTACTCTTCATGCCGATGCAGCGCCAGCGCAAAAATCAGCAGAAGATGTTGGCCAGCCTGCAGAACGGCCAGGTGGTTTTGACCAGCGGAGGGATCGTGGGGACGATCGTCTCCATCGACAGTGACGACACTCTCGTTCTGCGCGTGAAGCCGGACAATGTCAAGCTCCAGGTGTCGCGCGGTTCGGTTTCGAGTCTGGTCACAGGCGAGAGCAAAAAGTAATACTTAGAAACGAAACAGGCTTACTCCCATGCAAAATAATCTGACGGCGCGCTCGATAGTGATCGTCGTGATCATCCTGGTCTGTGTGTTCGGCATCATCGGATTTCCCAAGTCCACGGCTGATCTCAAGAAGAATTGGGACAATAACATCCGTCTCGGCCTCGATCTTAAAGGCGGCAGCCACCTTGTCATGCAGGTCCAGGTGCAGGATGCCGTCAAGGCCGAAGCCGATATCGTGATTAACCGGCTCAAAGAAGATCTCAAAAAACAGAACATTTCCTGGACCAGCATCGACCGCAACGACCCGCAGCGCGTCGAAGAAGCCGACGATGTCACAATCACCGTCAAGGGCATTCCCGCCACGCAATCCAGCGCGTTTCGCAATTTGATCAATGAGCGCGACCCCGATTGGGTCCTCACGACCCTCAATTCCACCGATTACTCCATGAAAATGAAGCCGTCGCAGCTGGTCGATCTCAAGCGCGACACCGTGGAGCGCACGATCCAGACCATCGGCAACCGCATCGACCAGTATGGCCTTGCGGAAAAATCGGTCCAGCAGTACGGCCGGGCCGGCGATCAGTACCAGGTCCTGGTGCAACTCCCTGGCGTGGATGATCCGGCGCGCGTCAAGGAACTCATCGGCACCGCGGCCGTCCTCGAAGTTACCGAGGTAAAGGACGGCCCGTTCCCCAGCCGTGACGCCGCCCTGTCTGCGCACGGCGGCGTGCTGCCCCTCAATACCAAGCTGGTCAAGGCTCTGCCGCGCGGCGGCTCCGAGGGCGAGCAATGGTACCTCGTCACCCGGTCGCCCGTTATTACCGGCCGCGACATGCGCAATGCGCGGGCCGGCCAGGATGAGTTTCGCAAGTGGGAGACGAATTTCAGTCTGTCCCAGGATGGCGGCAAGCTGTTTGGCCAGTTCACTGAGAGGAACATTAACAACCGCTTGGCCGTCGTGCTCGATAACAATATTGTCAGCGTCGCCACGATCCAGAGCAAGATCGAGGATTCCGGCCGCATTACCGGTCTCGGCAGCGAGCAAGAGGCCGAAGACCTGTCCCGTTACCTGCGGTCCGGCTCGCTTCCGGCGGGCGTCGTTTATCTGGAAGAGCGCTCGGTGGGCCCTTCGCTCGGCGCAGATTCCATCCATCAGGGCTTTGCGGCCGGTATCGCCGGTTTGATCGCCGTCGTTGCGGTCATGCTGGTTTACTACAAGCGTAGCGGCGTCAATGCCGTTTTAGCTCTGATCCTGAATGCCGTCATCCTGCTGGCGGCGGTTTCCTATTTTCATGCCGCTTTGACCCTGCCCGGTATCGCCGGGATCATCCTCACCATCGGTATGGCGGTGGATTCTAATGTCCTGATTTTTGAACGAATTCGCGAGGAACTCCGGGCCGGTAAGGCGGTGGTTGCCGCCGTCGACACCGGCTTTAGCAAGGCCTTTTTGACTATCGTCGATACCCATGTCACCACGGTGGTTTCCTGCGCTTTCCTCTTTCTGTTCGGCGAGGGCCCCGTTCAGGGCTTCGCCGTCACCCTAGTCATCGGTTTGCTGGCCAACGTCTTCACCGCGGTTTTTGTTTCCCGGACCATCTTTTCTTACGAATTGGCCGGGCACCGCCGCATGGAGGCTCTTAGCATTTAGCGGCGAGGTGGGAGATCCCCATTTTCGCAGGAACAATTTCTAAACCGCCGGTGTCCATAGTAAAGGGTGATACCGGCTTGGAAGGCTGATGGAATTATTCAAGAGTACCAATTTCGACTTCCTCCGGTGGAAGTGGCCCTTCATTGGGGCATCTGTCGTATTGAGCGTGGCTGGCATCCTCAGTATTCTCATGCATGGTGGTCTCCGCTACGGCATTGATTTCAAGGGCGGCGCGTTGATGACTGTTAAATTCGCTTATCCGCCGCCGGTCGACAAGATTCGGGCTGCCATGTCGCAGAAGGTCAAAGGCGATATTTCGGTGCAGAACTTCACCGATCCCGCCTCCGTCAACGAGGTGGCCATCGGGACTGAATTGCAGGAAGAAAAGCTATTGAACGTCAACCGGCAGACCATGGCGGATGTTCTGACCGCGACTTTCGGCCAGCCATCGAGTGGGAAGCTCGACTTCAACAATGCCAGCTCGGAGCAACTCATCAACCGGTTGCGTGAGCCCTTGGCCCGCGCCGGCGTGGCTCTCAGCGAGCCCCAACTTCAGAAACTGGTGGCGGACATCCTGAATTTTCGCAATACGCCGCCGCGTTCCGGCCTCATCACCGATTTCAACCAGTTGTCCTCTGTGCCCGGAGTCAATGCGGCTGTCATTAACACTCTGAAACAGGAGTGTTACCTGTCTCCATTCACCATCCGCAACGTCGAGATGGTCGGGCCGAAGGTGGGCGCGGAGCTCCGCACCAAAGCGATCCTCGCCACCCTGTACGCTCTTGCCGGAATGCTGGTTTATATCGCTTTCCGGTTCGAATGGATCTATGGGCTGGGCGCCGTCATCGCCTGTTTCCACGACACCATCATCACCATTGGATTGTTCTCCATTTTTAATAAAGACATCGACATGACCGTCATCGCCGCCCTCCTCACTCTGGTGGGCTATTCGATGAACGACACCATCGTCATCTTCGACCGGATTCGGGAAAATCTGAAGTTCATGCGCCGCGAGTCTCTCGAAGTTGTCATGAATCGCGCGATCAATCAGACCTTGAGCCGGACCGTCATGACCTCCGGTTTGACGTTCCTGACAGTCATTGCGCTGTTCATCTGGGGTGGTCCCGTATTGCACAATTTTTCGTTCGCCCTGGTATGCGGGATCATTGTTGGTACTTATTCGTCTGTTTTTGTAGCTAGTCCGATCGTTCTTTTCTGGCATAATTACGCTGATACGCGCAAGAAGCGGACCGGGCCGGCCCCGGCCGTGGCTGCGCCGCAGCGGGCCGAAGCGGTCCGCAATCGGCCGACGAGAGCTGCTAAATAATGTAGGAACCCGCGGCGGTCCGGTGAGATAGGGCGGCCGTCGGCGGGAGCAAGGGAAAGGAAGCCAGTATGGAGATGTTTTCGCAGACATTCGTAGCGACGGGGAAAACGCACAAAACCACCACCGTCCTAGTTTCCTTCGGGGTGCAGGCCATCCTCGTGATCATCGGAATTTTGATCCCGATGATTTACTTCGATGCTTTGCCGACCGCGCAGTTGACGAGCCTCTTAGTGGCTCCTCCGCCGCCCCCTCCGCCGCCCCCGCCTCCTCCTCCCGAAGCTCCCAAGGTCGTCAAGATCATTCCGCGCCAGTTCGATGCCGGCCGCTTGATGGCTCCTAAAGAGGTCCCGAAAAATATCGCGATGATTAAGGAAGACGAGCTGCCTCCGCCCTCCGCCGGCGGCGGCGTGGTGGGTGGCCTCTCCGGTGGCGTCGCCTCCGGCGTGCTCGGCGGCATTCTCGGCGGCGTTTCTGCCGCCGCTCCTCCGCCTCCTCCTCCCGAAGTCAAAAAGGCTCCGCCGTCCCGCATCCGCGTCGGCGGCAATGTGCAGTCCGCCAAGCTGGTGCGCCAGCCCAAGCCCGTCTATCCCCAGTTGGCCAAGCAGGCGCGCATCCAGGGAGTCGTCAAGCTTCACGCCTTGATCTCCAAGGACGGCGCTATCGAAGATCTGAAGGTGGTCAGCGGCCATCCGCTGCTGGTCCCCGCCGCTCTCGAAGCGGTCAAGCAGTGGGTTTACCAGCCGACGACGCTCAACGGAGAGCCCGTCGGTGTCGAAACCGAAATTGACGTGAACTTTACGTTGAGTCAGTAGAACCAAGAGTCAGGTAAGATCCGAATCCGTATTCGGGCTAAAGAAAAATCAACTCGCAGGAGAGAGAAAAGACAATGATTGTGCAATTGCAGCTCTGGTCGCTTTACTTGCTACAGGAACAGACAGTCAGCTTTGATCCGCGGTCGATGTGGAACCAGATGGGTTCCCTCGCCAAGGCCGTCGTCATTCTGCTGTTCATCATGTCGGCCTATTCGATTGGCGTCATGATTGACCGCGTGATGGCTTACAGCGCCGCTCGTAAGCAGTCCCGTGCATTTGCCCCCGCCGTTGCCGGCGCGCTTCGCGAAGGCAAACTGGACGAGGCCGTCAAGATCGCGGATCGTTATAAGAAAAGCCATCTCGCCAAAGTCGTAGTGGCGGGCCTTCAGGAATTTCAGGCGCATCAGATCAGCACCGAAATTCCAGGTGAGGAGATTGACGCGTCCAAACGCGCCTTGGATCGTGCCGAGGCCATTGTACGCGCCGAATTGAAACGCGGTGTCAGCGGCCTGGCAACCATCGGTTCCACGGCTCCGTTCGTCGGGTTGTTCGGGACCGTCGTCGGCATCATCAACGCGTTCAAGGGAATTTCGACCGAAAAGTCCACCGGTCTCGGCGCCGTCGCCGGCGGTATTTCCGAAGCCTTGGTCACCACCGCTATCGGTCTGTTCGTCGCGCTCCCCGCCGTCTGGGCCTTCAACTATTTCACCAACAAGATTGAAGCCTTCGACGTCGAAATGGGCAACTCCAGCTCCGAGTTGATCGACTACTTCTTGAAGCGATCCCAGCGCGCTGGCGCCCGTAAGTAGATTGGTAGCCGGAATCCGGCGAGTTGATTGAACGGGGGAGGCGCGAGCCTCCCCTCTATTTCGTGCCGAGTTCCAGGAGAACCACACATGAAAGTCGAATTCAAAAAAGCCAGAGAAGAGCATCCCGTATCCGATATCAACGTCACCCCCATGGTCGACGTGATGCTGGTCCTCCTGATCATCTTCATGGTCATCACCCCCATGCTGCAGCATGGCGTTCAGGTGAACATGGTGAAGACCAAGAACCCCATCGCCATGCAGGACGCGGACAAGAGCGATGCCATCCTGATCGCCGTGACCCGCGATGGCAAAGTCTATCTTGGCAATAACCAGCTGACTGCCGAGGACCTGCCCAACAAAGTGCGTGATCTGCTCACGAACCGCATCAATAAAATGGTGTTCATCCGCTCGGACGCCCGCGCGCGTTATGAGAAGGTCGTCACCGTGGTCGACAATCTCCGCGCCGCCGGGGTCGATCAGGTCGGTCTGCTCACCGAACAGGTCAAGGATAAAAACGCGCCGACTCAGAAGGGCGGGGGACCGGCTGCGGAGTAGCCGCCCGGTTCCGCGGATTTCATAAAGGAGTAATTTTATGGCAATGGCAGTTGGATCCGGCAAGGGTCCGAAATCTGATATCAATATGACGCCGATGATCGATGTGCTGCTCGTGCTCATCATCATCTTCATGGTCATTACGCCGCTGACGCCGCACGGGCTGGAAGCCCTGGTGCCGCAGCCTCCTCCGCCCAACGCGAAGCCCAACCTCTCTGACCTGCGCACGGTCGTGATCGTGATCGATAAAGACCACTCGATCAAGATCAACCAGGACCCCGTCACCGAACAGAACCTCGGGCCGCGCCTCGAAGAGATCTTCAAGACGCGCGCGGAGCGCGTGGTGTTCGTGAAAGGCGATCCCGATCTGGATTTCGCCGATGTGGCGCGGGCCATCGATGTCGCCCACGGCGTGGGAATCGATAAGGTCGGCTTAATGACTCCGAAGTCGGAGGCTGGACAATAATATGCGCAAGGTGATTCTGAGCCTGGCAGTGGCCGCGCTCGTCGTGTTCGCCGCGGGCTGCCAGAAGTTGAAATCGCGCGATCAGCTCAATCAGGGTGTGCGCGCGTTTCAGGGCGCCCAATACCAGGAGGCTGTCGAGCACTTCAAGACCGCCGTCGAGCTCGATCCGGCCTTTCCCACCGCCCGTCTCTATCTGGCCACCGCCTATTTCCAGCAGTACATCCCCGGCGCTGAGTCGCCGGAGAATACCCAGATGGCGAAGGCCGCCTACGATCAGTTCATGCAGGTGCTCGAACAGGATCCCAAAAACACCGTCGCCATCGCGTCGGTGGCTTCGCTCTATCTCTACCAGAAGAAGTGGGACGACGCGCAGCAGTGGTATGAAAAGCTCGTCGCCGTCGATCCCAACAATGCCGACGCGTACTACAGCCTCGGGTTCATTGCCTGGTCTAAATGGTATCCGGCCTACACCAATGCGCGCCTCGATATGGGGATGAAGCAGGACGATCCCGGCCCCTTCAAGGACAAGAAGGTCAAGGAAGAGCTGAAGACGAAGTGGCTGCCGACCATCAATTCGGGCCTGCAGTCTCTCGACCGGACGCTCCAGATCAACCCCGAGTATGAAGACGCCATGTCGTACGAAAACCTGCTGATCCGCGAGCGCGCCGATCTGCTCGACAGCAAGGAAGAATACGAAGCATCCATCAAGACCGCCGACAACTGGATGCAGAAAGCGTTGGACACCAAGAAAGTGAAAGCCGCCCGAAAAGAGAAAAAGGGCGGTGGCGGCATCGTCGCCGAAGACAAGTAAAGCCGGCCGGCTTCGGCCTGTTCCGGGTCGATGTGTTTTCCTTTGCGGGGAGCTGGGCCCTTGGCCCGTTGCTCCCCGTTCTTATTTTTCCCTCGGCAACAGAGCCTCGAGCGGCACCGTCTGCGCCAGCCGGCCATTCGCTTTCTCCTTCAAAATACCCTCTCCGCGCTTCTGAAATTGCCGCGCCGCATCCTTTCGATCCAGCCGCCGCAGCACCGCCGCATGCGCCAGTAGGACCCACGCCGTTTGCACATGGTGGGGTCCATAGAATCTCTCGGTGGTCTCCAAGGCGCGCTGGCTTTCCTGTTCTGCTTCGTCGGGCCGTCCCAGTCCGGCATGAATGGAAGCCAGGCTCATCCAAGCCCCTGCCTCGAGGATTTCTTGATGTTTCGGTATTGCCTGCAACAGCGTCAGTCCCCGTTCCGCATACGGCAATGCCTCCGCAGCCCGCTTTCGTGAATTCAGGAATATTGATAAGTGAACGTTTCCCACCGCCAGCGAAGCGTTGTCAGGGTGTGGCAGCGCCTCCAGCACCGCCAATGACCGGCGCTCCGCCGCTTCCGCCGCGGCCGGCTTTTTTTTCCGGGCATACAGGCACGCCATGACGTCGAGGGCGAAAGCCGCCTCAGTACTGGCGGCCGGCGTCCCTCCGGGTTGCGCCACCACCACATTACGAAGCAGCTTTTCCGCCGTGCCGGTCTGCCCCGATTCCAGGTACAACGCCGCCAGTTCACTGCGCATGGTTTGCACGCGGGCATCCGATTTGCCTGCGCTTTGGGCCAGGACGGCAATCGCGCGCTCACAGAGGCGCGCCGCTTCCTGCAGTTGTCCGAGATCCATTTTCACGCTTGCCAGATCCGAGAGCGTGATTGCTTCGAGATCCGCCTCTCCCGGCAGCCGCTCCGCCAAATGCAGCGCCGCCTGGAATCGTCTTTCCGCTTCCGCGAAGCGCCCCTCGCTTTGCAGTGTTCGACCCTGCCGGATGTTGTCGGTCCATTCGGCCGGCTGCTCGGCGCGCGCCGCCAGCGCCAGCAATGAGACGTAAAGACACACGATTCCTGTGTGCACTGCGATCTCCTTTTCGTAAATGGTGGCTACAGGCTGGGTCCCCGGTCTCGTCCTCTTGGACGCCGCCCCGCGCGTTCGGTTAGTCCCGGGATTATAATCTCAACGTGCGCCGTCTGTTCCCATTCCTGTGGCTCGCCGCCTGGGCCTACCCGCAGCAGATGCAGGTCCGCCACTGGTCCGGTCAGGCCGTCGCCCCGGTTTACGAGGGTTACGACGTCAACCCCGACGGCTCCTTCAACATGTGGTTCGGTTACATGAACCGCAATTACGAAGAAGCGCTCGATATTCCGGTGGGTCCCGGCAACCGCTTCGAGCCCGGCGGCGATCGCGGCCAGCCTACTCATTTCGAGATCCGACGTCACAAAGATGTATTCAAGGTGGTTCTTCCCAAGGATTGGGGCGACCAGAAACTGGTATGGTTTCTCACCGCCCACGGTCAGACCGAACAGGTGGCCGGTTCGCTGAAGCCCGTCTGGATGATCGATCGCAACCGCGCCACGCGCGGCGGCAATAGCGAACGCATCGATTCCAATACACCGCCCGTTGTCACCATCGAACCCCGCGAGCAGACGCTCGATCGGCCCGGCTCGCTGACCCTTACGGTCGTGGCCACCGACGACGGCCTCCCCGCGCGCGCCGGCAAGCCGGTCGGCCTGACCGCGAGTTGGGCCGAGTATCGCGGCCCCGCTGCCGTCGTGTTCGATACCGACCGCATCAAGCTCCCCGACGGCCGCGCCCCGGTTACCGCAACCTTCAGCGCGCCCGGCGAGTATCTGCTGCAGGTCGTGGTCGATGATGGCTCCGGCGAATTAGCCGGCAATTTCGGATATCACTGTTGTTGGACTAACGCTCAGGTTAAGATCACGGTTAAAGGAGGCGGCAAATGAAAAGTCTGGTAGCGTATGGCTCCGCCTTGCGCCGGCGCGAAGCGCCCTACCTGTTTGCGATGATCTTCTGCTGCGCCCCTGTTGCTCACGCGGCGGCGCTCGACAACTCTGTCACGTTCAGCAAGGACGTGGCGCCCATCTTCCAAAAGAGCTGCCAGACTTGCCACCATCCCGGCACCTCTGCGCCTATGTCGCTGATGACGTATCAGGAGGCCCGTCCCTGGGCACGTTCCATCAAGCAGCGCGTGGTTCTCCGCGACATGCCGCCATGGCACCTCGACAAAACGGCTGGCATCCGCCACTACAAAAACGACCGCTCGTTGAGCGATGCCGAAATCGCGACGATTTCGCGCTGGGTCGATAGCGGCGCTCCGGAAGGCAATCCGAAAGATCTGCCGCCGGCCTTGACCTTTCCACCCGACAGCCAATGGTTCATCGGCAAGCCCGACCTGCTCGCGACCACCGATCAGGATTTCGTCATGTATCCTAACGGCCCCGACTGGTGGATCGACCAGTTCGCCGAATTGCATCTCACCGAGGACCGCTGGATCAAGGCGATGGAGGTGAAGCCCAGCAATCCCAAAATCGTCCATCACGCGGTGGTCTATGTGATCGAGCCGGATGCGCCTCCGGGAACGCCCGCCACCGGCGTGCAGCTCCACGAATATGCCGTCGGCAAATACGGCGACATCTTCGCCGACAACACCGGCCGCCTGCTCAAGGCGGGAACCCGTCTCCGTTTCGACATGCATTATTTCGCAGTCGGCTCCGCGCAGCACAACAAAACGACGATCGCTTTCAAGTTCTACCCCAAGGGCGAAGTGCCGAAATACCAGGTGCGCTCCTACGCCATCCGCAATCTTCCCAACGACGAGCTCGAAATTCCGCCGAACACGGTCGTGCGCACCGACGGCTATTTCCGCCTGCCGCGCAACGCGCGCATCGATGCGTTCCAGCCCCACATGCACATGCGGGGCCGCGCCATGACGCTCGAAGCGATCAACCTCGACAACACCACCACTCTGCTCAGCTCGGTCGATCATTTCAATTTCAACTGGCACATCAACTACCTCTATGCGGATAACGAAGCGCCGCTGTTACCCGCCGGTACAGTCCTGCACATGATCGCGATTCACGACAACACGGCGGCGAATCCCCGCAATCCGGACCCGTCGGTATGGGCCGGTTTCGGCGAGCGCAGTGTGGACGACATGGTTCAGGTGTGGCTGAACATCGTATATCTGGACGACGCCGAATTCCAACGCCTGGTCGACCAGCGCAAGAAAATGGGGACAGACGCGCTTTCCGCCGCCAATCGCTAGGGCAAGGCGCATTTCCGCTGATTTTCGCGCTGGGAGCGCGAAAAGAGTCTTTCCCCATTTCGACCTTACAATGAGGTCATGTTCAAAGCAGGACTTCTCTCTCTGGCCCTCCTGGCCGCGCTGCACGCCGAAGTCATCCCCATGACCTTGCGGCAGGCCGTCGAGACCGCTCTGAAGCAGAATCCCGATATTGCCCTTTCCCGCATGGATGAAGACCGGGCCCGGCAGGCGGTGCGCGTGGCGCGCGACCCGTTCGCCCCTAAGTTCGTGGTGGGTAGCGGTCTGGCTTACAGCGATGGCTTCCCCATGAGTATCGAGGGATCGGCTCCCAGCCTCTTCCAGGCCAACGTCACGCAATTTCTCTTCAACCGCCCGCAAAGCTACCTGGCGGCCCAGGCGCGCGAGAATGCCCGCACGGCGCAGATCGGCACCGCATCCAAGCAGGAGGAAGTGGTGTACCGCACTACGTCGTTGTACCTGGATGCGGAGCGCACGGCTCGCGAGGGCGACCTGGCGCATAAGGACGCCGAGAGCCTGCAGACCGTGCTCGAGGCCGTGCAGGCGCAGGTTCGGGAAGGCCGCGCTCTGCCGCTCACCGAAAAACAGGCGAACCTCAATCTTGCCCGCGCTCGCGCCGTAGCCAGCGATCTCGACGCCGATCAGGAGACCGCCGAAAGCGCGCTCGCCATCGCGCTTGGACTGAGCGCTCAGGATCGCGTGCGCGCCAGGCCCGACGATCATCCAGCTCCATCGGTGACCGGTTCAGAGGACGATGTCATCCAGCGTGCTTTGCAAACCAGCAAGGAACTCCGCCGCCTGGAATCCCAGATCACCGCCAAGGCGCTCGAGATGCGGAGCGAGAGCGCCGCCCGCCTGCCCCGTCTCGATCTGGTCGCCCAGTATTCGATGCTCAGCAAAATTAACAACTACGAACAGTTCTTCCAACGCTTCCAGCGCAACAACATCCAGATCGGCGCTTCGTTCCAGATTCCTCTGCTGGCCGGACCCGGCGTGTCGGCCCAGGTAGCGCAGACGCAGATCGATATCAATCACCTGCGCGGCGAATTGAATGTCACGCGGAACCGGATTGCCACCGACATTCAGCAGTCCTTCCGCGAGGTCCGGAAAACGGACTCGGCCGCCGAAGTGGCCCGTCTCGACCTGGATGTCGCGCGCGAACAATTGTCCGTCCTGCTGGCCCAGATGCAGGAGGGCCGCTCCGGGCTGCGGCAGGTGGAAGAGGCGCGGGTGGTGGAGAACGGCAAATGGATGGCGTTCTATGACGCGCAGTACAACTCGGAGCGCGCCCGCTGGAATTTACTACGGTTGAGCGGGGATCTGCTCGCCTCGCTAACTAACAAGCCCTAACGCCGCCATCAATCTTGCCGATAGAGGGGAAAGAGGTTCCAGGACCGCTGGAACCGCCCTGGTACCGGGGCTCACAACTGCCGATTTGGAGTTTGCCCATTCAAGGTTAAACTCCATAAGGGCCGTACGGTTGCAGGCTCAGCGCGGAGGTTCGTTCTTGGTCGTTTTGTTATTTGGTCCACCCGGATGCGGCAAGGGGACCCAGGCTGTGTATATTTCGCGACGGTACCGGATTCCGTCCATTTCCACGGGCGACATGTTTCGCGCCGAGTGCCGGGAAGGCACCGAATTGGGCCGCCAGGCGTCCGCCATTATGGCATCGGGCCGTCTCGTCGGCGACGATCTTGTCAATGAAATGGTGGCGCACCGCATCGCCCGCGAAGACTGTGCTCGCGGGTTTCTGCTCGATGGCTATCCACGCACGGTCGCGCAAGCCCGGTTCTTCACTCCTCTGCTGTCGGGCCGCGGCTTGCCGGAACCCACGGTGATCCATCTCGTCGTTCCCGACGATATTCTTCGTCTGCGGCTCACGGCACGGCGCCAGTGCCCCGCTTGCCGGCACATCTACAACTTGCTCTCGCAGCCGCCGCGGCAGCCCGGCGCGTGCGATCACGACGGCGCGGCTTTGATCACTCGGGAAGATGATCGGGAAACGGTGATTGCCCAGCGTCTGGAAGCCTATGAGGCGCAGACCGGCCCGGTCCTGGCATGGTACGGCGCGTCCTCGGTGCATCGTGTCGACGCCAACCAGCCGCCCGCGAAGGTAGCCTCCGCGATCGGTCGCGTCTTGAAAGCCAGGGTCCCCGCGCTCGCCGTCGGTGACAAGCTTTCGAAATTTCGCCAACTGGCCGGGCTTCAGCATCTTACCGGCAGTTCGTAGGGCTAAAAGCCCAGTCCTCAAACCGCTCGTATGCCATCCTCGAGGCAGAGGGAGTGGGGCAGACCTGCGGCCTGTCCGGCGCCGTGGCGCAACATGCGCCACCGTTTCGCAGCTAAGCCGTTCTATTCATTACAATGACACGCCCTTCCGTGGCGCAGTACTGCGCCGCGCTTCGGAGCTTTTTGTGGATCAATCGATTGGCGAGCCGCCGGCTGACAAAGCCCAGGTGCTCGATTTAGGCCTACTCGTGGGCCAGAACCAGACGTTCGGGCTGCTGTCCGGGCGCTGTTCGGCGGCGTTTGCCGCTACTTTGCAGCGGCTTCGCCAGGAAGAAAAATATAAGTTCCTGACCCCGCGCTGGCGCGACTTCTGCGCGCGATACCTGAGAATCAGCGGCGCCGAAGCCGATCGCGTCATTCAATGTTGGGAAGAGTTCGGCGCGGCCTATTTCGATCTGGCCCAATTGGTCCGCATCTCGCCCAAAACCTACCGTCAGATCGCGCCCGCCATCCGGGAAGGCGCGCTGCTCGTCGAAGGCGAACCGATCGGCCTCAACGTGGAGAATGCCCGCAAGCTGGCGGCAGCGGTCTCGGACCTGCGCCGCGCGGCGCCGAAGCAGCGGAGAAAACGGAAGGAGCCTCTGCAGATGCACGAGCGCATCGACGAGCTGGACAAGCGCTGTACCGGGATGATCGATGAATTCCGCGAAATCTCCCGCCTGGAACGCGAAGGCGTGAACTGGCTGCGCTTCACTTCGGTCCTGACGCGCCTGACCTCCGCGCTGCGGCGTCTCGAGGTGGAGAACGGCATCGCCTGATCGGTCAGGGTAGCTGGGGAGTGCGTGATATACCAGAGAAATGGGAACGTTGCTCCAGGACGTACGCTACGGCCTGCGAACTCTGCGGAAAGCTCCCGGATTCACGGCGATAGTGATTCTGACTCTCGCGGTGGGAATCGGAGCGAATACCGCCATCTTCAGCATCGTGGATGGCGTGCTGTTCCGGCCTTTGCCGTTTATGGAGCCGGAGCGCCTGGTGAAGATCACCGCCGATGCGCCCGGTGCGGGCCTGCATGATTTCGGAACCTCGGAGCCGGAATTACGCGATCTGCAGGCGCGTAGCGACATCTTTGACGGCGTATCCGCCGTGTGGCCGGTCAGCGGCGACGTCACCGGCGGCTCGCAGCCGGAGCGGATTGAGCTGGTCGTCACCAGCCCCAATTATTTTTCCTTGCTGGGAGTGCATCCGCAGATCGGCCGCATTCTCGGACCGCAGGATCAGGCGGAGGGTATGGGTGAAGCCGCCCTGATCAGCAATGCATTTTGGCAGCGGGCATTTGGCTCTGACCCGCGCGTGCTTGGCCGCCGAATCCGGATCGACGGTGACGCGTACACCATTGTCGGTGTAATGCCCCCGGGCTTCCGGAATCCTGGAAGGACCGTCGCCAGCGATACTGATATTTTTGGCAGCGCGGGCTTCGCCGCGGATCCCTTTCCCAAACCGCCGCAGCGCAGCGCGCACTTCATTCCAGGCGCGATTGCACGCCTGCGTCCCGGTCTTTCGTTACCGGCGGCGCAAGCAAAGCTCGACAGCTTCACCGCGCAATGGCGCGCGCAGTTCGCCAACGACTACAGGGCCTCGGCGGGTTTCACTCTCCGGCTCGAACCGCTTAAGGAATCGCTCACCGGCAGCCTCCGGCCGCTGCTGCTCACGCTTCTGGGGGCGGTCGGCATCATGCTGCTGATCGGGTGCGCCAATGTCGCGAACCTTTTATTGGTGCGCGCCGCGGGGCGGCAGCGCGAGATGGCGCTGCGCCAGTCGTTGGGAGCTCGGCGGTCCCGGCTGATTCGTCAGGTTCTGACCGAGAGCTTGCTGCTGGCCGGCGCGGCAGGCGCGGTGGGCGTTGCTGCCGCTTCCACGAGTCTGCGCCTGCTGCTCTACCTGGCCCCGGCCAATGTCCCGCGGCTGAGTGAAGTCGTCATCGACGGGCGCGTATTGCTCTTCGCTACCGCCCTCTGCCTGATCACCGGAGTGCTCTTCGGCCTCGCTCCGGCGCTGCAGATTTCCGGGTTCAACCTGGCGTCTTATCTCAAGGAATCGGCGCGTGGAACCAGCTCCAGCCGGCGGCAGAACGGGGCAAGCACAGCGCTGGTGGCCGCCGAATTCGCTATCTGTCTGATCCTGATGACGGGCGCGGGATTGCTGGTGCGCAGCTTTTGGAAGGTCACCGAAATCGATCCGGGATTCAAGCCACAAAACGCCATGAAGGCGCAGATGTGGCTGCCCGTGCCGAACGATCCGAAACAGGATTTCTATGCTCCACTGCAGACGCGAACGGCTTTCACGCGCGAAGTGTTGCGACGGGTGCGCGCGCTACCCGGCGTTGTGCATGCGGCCATGACCACGAATCTCCCGCTGAGCCAAGGCTCCACACCGCTGCCCATCACGATAGAAGGAGCCGCCAGCCGCGCTGGAGACGCGACGCTCGCCGATATCCTCGGCGTGAGCCCCGATTATTTCCAGGCGATGGGAACGCCGCTCGTGGCGGGCCGGTTTTTCACCGAGACCGATCAGGATGGCTCGCAAGCGGTCGCGCTGGTAGATCGGGCCACGGCAGCGCGATACTGGCCGGGCGCATCGCCGATCGGCCAACGTCTGAAGCGCGGTTCGTTGCAATCGACATCCCCTTGGGCTACAGTGGTCGGCGTGGTGGGGGATATCCGCCACGACGCGATCGAAACCGCGGGCGTCCCCCATATCTATTTTTCGATTTATCAGTTCAGCAGTCGAACGCTCGGCCTCGTGGTGCGCAGCCGGGCCGACCCGGCGGGTCTCGGCGAATCGCTCCGCCGTGAGATTCAAGCCGTGGACCCGAACCTGCCGGTCTTCGGTATTCGCACGTTATCGAGCCTGGTTGCCGCTGCGCTTACCCCCCATCGTTTCTCGGCCCAGTTGATGGGCGGATTCGCCGCGCTCGCTTTGTTGCTGGCGGCCATCGGGATTTACGGCGTCCTGGCCTACTTCGTAGGACAACGCGTGCGCGAGATCGGCGTGCGGATGGCCCTGGGCGCCACGGCGGCCGAGGTGGCAGGGCTGGTCCTGCTCCAAGGGATGTATCCGATTCTGGCCGGTACGGCGATTGGAATCGCCGGGTCTTTCGCCTGTAGCCGCCTGCTGGAGCAACTACTCTATGGCGTGAGCGCGTCGGACCCGCTCGTCTACGCGGCGGTTCCCGCATTTTTGCTAGCCATCGCGCTGCTCGCCAGCTACATTCCCGCCTGGCGGGCGACCCGGATCGATCCCATCATTGCGCTGCGCTGCGATTGACGGCTGGCGGGCGTTCCGGTCATTTACAGCCGTGGGCGCGAAGATGCTCGTTATATGTCGTCAGCAGCGCGCCGCGGAATTGCACGGCTTCTTTCAGCTCGGACTGAATGCGCCGGGACTCCTGGAGTTCATGCCGCGAGACAGCGCGCAATTCACGCTGACTCAGAACCAGAATCTGGTCCATGGCGTTCCGGATTGATTCGATCAATGCTTGTTTCTCCAGGCATTCCGTACTGTTCGATTTTGCTCCTTGCGGACCCATGATTGGAGAATTGCCTCTCTCCTATCCTGTCATTGGTGGTTGAACCCGGCTGTCAGGGAAACTACTAAAAGATTGCCCCTGTATCCGGATGATAGGGAAGCCGGTTTTCAGGTCCTGCGGGCCTGCGGAGCTGCCGTGAGCCAAAAACACAAGCGGGCAACCCCTTGTAACTGGTGTTACGCGGGCGGAAAATGCTATCGATGCCTGACGCTGGTCTGGAAGCAAAGTGGCGGGAACGCCTGCGGGCAGCGCAGGAGGCGTATTCCTCGGCCTCGGCGCGCTGCTGCACGATCCAAGCGGAGTCCGGCGTGCAGAAGGTAGCCTCATCCGAAGGGAGCTTAGCGCTACAACAGGCGCTACGGGCCGAAAACGAGGCGCGGGCTGAATACATGAGAGTCCTCGATATCTTCACGCGGTTCCTTCTCCACGGGGAAATTCCCGGAGACGAAGAGAGCGCCTGAAGCATGCAACGCCGGGTCTTCCTGATGAGCGCCTGCGTATCGGCGCTGCGGTGCCGCGCGGCGGATGGCGGTTTCGGGCGCATTGCGTACGTGCAGGCGGACGGCTTGTGGGTTCGTGACCTGCCGGATGGACGAGCCCGCAAGGTTGCGGCGGGCGCCAAGACGCCACGGTTCTCGCCTTCCGGCGAATGGATCGCTTTCGACGGTGGGGTAGTCCGCTGGGATGGCGCCGCGCGTGCGAGTCTGCCGCCGGGCCGGAGCATTTGGCTGCCACAACAAGACGTCCTCGCCGTGGAGACCAACGGCGGTCTTGCTTTGTTCAATCCGCGGAACGGCTGGAGCGTTCCGGAGGCTACACGCAAAGGCATGGGAGTGCCCGTATTCAATGGCGATGGGTCCCGGTTTGTGTATTCCAGTGCGGTTCGCGCCGGCACCGGTCGCGGTGGCGAGCCGAGGGGCAAAGGACAACTGCGGAGTGCGGCTTTCGACGGCAGCGAATCCCGAATCCTCGTTTCCCAGTACATGGTCCTTCCCATGCCCTACAGCTGGACGCGCGATTCCCGCTACATCCTTTATTGGGAGGATCCGGATTTCTCGGCGTCAGTGGCGGCTGATGGATTGGCTCTGCACCGCGTGCCTGCCGCGGGCGGACCTTCGCAGCCGCTCGGCGTGGGGACGCTGCTGCATGACGATTTACTGGCGCTCTCGCCCACCGGGAACGAACTCGCGGTTACCAGCGGATCCGGCCGCGAGATCTACCAGCGCAATCGAATCGTAATCGTGGATCTCGAGACACTGGCATTGCGCGATCTGACTGACGGCAATACCAGCGCGATCGCCCCGTCGTGGTCGCCGGATGGCCGCTACATCGCGTACGTGCAGGCCCCGGCTCCGGCCGCAGGCTCCGACAATCTCACCGCCCGTCCCTACATGGAGCAGCGCCGGATCTGGGTGGCGGATGCGTCGGCCGCGTCGCCGCCCCGCCCCATCACGGCGGACAATCGCTATCGCGACGAGGAACCGCTCTGGTCCGCGGTTGGCACCCACATCCTTTTTTGCCGGATGGACGTTGCCGGCGCCGGGACCTTGTGGCTCATGGGCTCCGGAGGAGAGAACCCGGTTCTCGTCTCGGACCGGCTGCTCCTGGCGAACAGCTGGATTGGATTCTACGGCTATATCGACTGGCGCGCCAGCTTCGACTGGCATCGCTCGTAGGGCGGGCAGGCCCGCGCCGGTGGTCACAGGTATAATAACTTAAGCCGGGCTGCGCGCGATAGCGCCAAGAGGCTATTGAGCCCAGACCACAATGGGTAAGGAGCGTCAAATGAAGATCCGATTGCTGTCCGCAACAACCTGGGGAGCCGCCCTGCTAGTGTGTGTGGCGGGCACGTTCCCGGCCAGGGCTGCCAGTGCGCCGACTTTCTCGAAAGAGGTGGCGCCGATTCTATATAAGAATTGCGCCAGTTGCCACCGCGCGGGCGAAATCGCTCCAATGTCGCTTCTCACCTATGAGCAGGCAAGACCATGGGCCAAATCGATTCGCGAAAAGGTCTTGAACGGCCAGATGCCGCCCTGGCACGCCGCCGAGCCGCACGGGACCTTCTCTAACGATCGCCGGCTGAGCGATGCCGAGAAGAATACCCTGATTGCCTGGGTCGATGCGGGTGCGCCGCAGGGCGATCCCAAGGATCTGCCGGCCGCTCCGCGCTTCGTCGAAGGATGGCAGATCGGCAAGCCGGACCTGGTCTTGTCGATGGAGAAGCCTTACGACGTGCCGGCCAGCGGAACCATTGCGTATCAGCTGTTCACCATCCCGACCAGTTTCACCGAAGACAAATGGGTACAGGCGATTGAAGTCCGGCCCGGCAATCGCAGCCTGGTGCATCACGTCCTGGCTTTCGTCCGCGAGCCGGGCAAGCCGGCGTCGTCGGGGGCTTTTGCGACGGTGCTGCCTAGAATGCAGCGGCTGCCTTCGCGCGGCGGCAATGCGCCTCAGCAGGCAACTCCGGATACGCTGATCGCCACCGAGGCGCCCGGCACCAACGCGATGGTCTTCGAGCCCGGCTCGGCCCTCAAAATTCCCGCCGGCGCGACGATCGTTTTTCAGATGCACTACACCGCCAACGGCAAGGCCGGCACGGATCAATCGAGCATCGGGTTCGTCTTTGCGAAAGGGACACCGCAGCGCGAGATCCGCACCGGCAACTTTTATAACCCGCTGCTGAAAGTTCCTGCCGGCGCGGCCGACCAGGCTGTCGACTCAGCCATAGAATTTAGCGAGGACGCCCACATTACCGCGCTGTTCCCGCACACGCATCTGCGCGGCAAGAGCTGGGAATATCGCCTGGTTTACCCGGATGGCCAGTCGCAAGTGGTCCTGTCGGTTCCGAAATACGATTTCAACTGGCAGACCTACTATGTCTTCACGACGCCGCTGACGGTGCCCAAAGGATCGCGCCTGGAAGCCACGGCGCACTACGATAATTCCGTCAACAATAAGTGGAATCCGGATCCGAAGATCGATGTGCGTTGGGGCGAACAGACCTGGCAGGAGATGCAGTATTCCGGCATCACTTATTACGTGGATCAGCCGGCAGCGCCCGAGAGTGCCGCGCTGCGATAGCGTTCCCGTGTCTCAGAAGTAGCTTGACCCGCTTGCAGCGCGGTTCGGGAAGTCGCCGCAATCCTTAGGCGATCTGTGTGATTCGTCCGTCCTCTTGTACTTTCCATTCTCCCAGGAGGGGTGGGCCGAGAAGATCCATCCCGTGATCGTGGAACAACCGACGAAACTCATCAATTGTCAGGACCTCATGTACGTAGGGCCTGCCTTCATACTTGCCTAACTCGCGAAAGAACTCCTCCATCTTGCCTGCAGGTTGGTACACATCAATAATCTTGCCCGGCTTCCCGTTCGCGCAGGCCCACACGTGAGAAACCTTTCGGGGTATAAAAACAGACTCACCCGCACGCACGCGAAACTGCCTATCACCAACGTCAAATTGAAACTCGCCCTCAATGACGTAGATCCACTCATCCTGGTCATTGTGGAGGTGGCGCGGCCCGCCGCTTACGCCCGTGAACTCGAAAACACACATTGCGCCGTGTGTGTCCTGAGCGGATAGCTTACAATCATTCGGTTCGCCGCCGAGTTTGATGTGCTCACCGAATCGGTCTTGCCCCCCGGCGACGCTGAAGCCCAGAAACATCTCCTCACTCTTCATTTTCTCTGTTCCTTTCAAGTGCTTGATGGTTTTGTCGATGGTTTCAATCAACGTGCGCGTCCGAGCCAGGTTCTTTTGCAGAGTCTCCCGGTGCGATTGCAGAGCCGCGACTTTTTCGAAATCCGCCCGGCCAAGGATTGTTCCGATTTGCTTCAGCTCGAACCCCAGCTCCCGGTAAAACAGGATCTGCTGGAGGGTCAAGAGTTGGGGCTCCTCGTAGAACCTGTAACCATTCGCCCCGTGCCAGGCGGGCTTCAGCAGGCCGGTTTCATCGTAGAAATGAAGCGTGCGCACGCTGACGCCCGACATCGCGGCCAATTGTTTGACTGTGTAAGCCATCGCTTTTTCTCGGCAGAGACCGCGTGAGTCCCTGCGGCTGTTTTGGATTCTAGGGGATCACGTAACGTGAGGGTCAAGAGGGAAAGAAAGAAAATTTGGAAGGAAAGAGGATTATGCCGGACAGCTCGACGGTCGATGGTTCGAGGATGGATGGTTTGAGTATCGGCCACGGCGTCCCTTGTTGAGTCTACCGTGTAATCAGCCCACGCAGTCTTCTGACGAACCAAAAAAAGGGCAGGCCGACAGCCTGCCCTGAGTCCGCATGGAGTGAGAAAGATGGTTAGCTGCAGCCGCTGGTGCCGCCGCAGTTGCCGCATTTGTAGCAACTGCCGTTGCGGGTCATGATGCTGCCGCATTCGGCGCAGAGCGGCGCGTCCGTCACCGCCGCGGTGAACGGGAGCGCTTGCTGCGGGTCGGGCTCGGTCGGTCGCAGCATCGGCGTTTCGCCGGCTTCGGTGACGGCGTACTCCTCACCTAAGAATTTCGCGCCCAGCCAGCGGAAGATGTAATCGATGATCGATTTGGCGTAGGGGATCTGCTGGTTGCCCGTCCAGCCGCTCGGCTCGAATCGGACGTGCGCGAATTTGTCGACCAGGAACTTTAGCGGTACGCCGTATTGCAGGTTGAAGCTGATCGCGGTGGCGAGGCTGTCCATCAAGCCGGAGATGGTCGAGCCTTCCTTCGCCATCGTAATGAAGATCTCGCCGGGGAGGCCGTCTTCATACATGCCGACGGTGATGTAGCCTTCGTGGCCGCCGATGGAAAACTTGTGCGTGATGGAGCGGCGCTCGTCGGGGAGCTTGCGACGCACCGGACGGTAGACGACTTTTTCCACGGGAGCGGCGGCTGCGGGAACGACCGCATTTTTCTTCTCGCCTTTGCCGGAACCGGAGCTGAGCGGCTGCACTTTCTTGGAATTGTCGCGGTAGATCGCGACCGCTTTCAGGCCGAGCCTCCAACTCTCGGTGTAGGCGTGCATGATCTCCTCCACCGTGGATTCCTCAGGCATATTGATGGTCTTTGAAATAGCGCCCGAGATA
>CAZKQQ010000038.1:0-39461 GCA_964554945.1 uncultured Solibacteraceae bacterium
CGTAATCGAGACGCGCCTGAGTAGCTCATCGGCCGTGCCGTTGTAGCCGATGGTGCGGATCGTCTTGCCCTGCGCGATATCGACGGATACGCGGCCGATGCGGAGCGTGACATCGGCCGGACCGGCGGGTTCTTTTTCGGCGGTGGTCTCCGGAGAGGTTCTGCGGCAGCCGGCGAGTGCAAGGCCGCCCAAGCCGGAAAGAAGCTGGCGGCGAGTCAGATCAGAGTCCATATGTCGCGCAGTATACCAGCAGGTGGGCAGGTCGAAGACATCGGAGACCTGGTCCACGGCAATGGGCTAGACGGGCTCGGGATGGACCGTGATGTCGGCTCCGGGGGCGAACTCGTGGATCGTATGTTCGATATATTCGGTGAGGTCATGCGCCTGCGTGAGCGTCTGGCCGCCGTCCACCAGGACGTGGAGGTCGATGAACAGAACGGGGCCCGAATAGCGCGCGCGGACCTGGTGGCAGTCGCGCACGCCGGGCACGGCCTCAACCGCTGCGGCGATGCGTTGCTCCAATCCCTCGGGCGCGCGATCGAGAAGCGCGTCAATCGTGCGGCGGCCCAGCTGCACGCAGATCCAGACCACGACCACGGAGACTCCGAGGGCCGCCACTGCGTCGCCCTCGCGCAGGAACCCCAGAGCCGGGAACCACTCGCCCGCCTTCACCGCGATCAGGCCCAGGATAACTACGGAGGAACTCCAGATATCGGTGCGGAAATGCAGTGCGTCGGCCTCAAGAGCCTGGCTGTTGTATTTCCGTGCCGCGCGGTCGAGGACGCGAGAGCGGGAAAGGTCAATCGCGATCGAGGTGAGCATTACCGCAAACGACCAGAACGTGACTTCCACTTCGATGCGGTGATAAAAGAGACGGCGCACCGCTTCCCAGACGATCCAGGCGCAGGTAATCACCAGAAGGCCTGTCTCAAACAGCGCGGAGAGGTTCTCGACTTTGCCGTGGCCGTACAGGTGGGAATGGTCGGGAGGCCGCGCCGAAATCCGCACGGCGAGAAGGGTCATGACCGCCGCTACCAGATCGAGAGCCGAATGCGCCGCCTCGGCCAGGATGCCGAGACTCCCGGTGAGGATGCCCACAACGAACTTGAAACCCGTGAGGCCGATTGCAGCGACCAGCGAGCTCAGCGCGGCCGACTGCTTCTCGCTCTGCTCCGCGACAGGAACCGGACCACTCCTCCAAAACTCAGGCTAACATGACAACGCCGGCGGATTGACCCGCCGGCGCCGGTTGCAGTCGTCTTGCTCGAACCTAGGGTTTCTTTTCGACGATGTTGTTGCCAAACACGTAGCCGATTTCGGCGACGGCGCGAGTCTGATTGTTGTTGGCGCCCGCTGGACCGAAAACGGAGCCCGGGGCATAGCTGCCCGCATGAGCAAACGCGAGATCCACCCGGCCGAAGAACCCGCCGTATTGAAAGGTGGGAGTCACGGTAAATGATGTGCCTGTGCTTCCGGGACCATACATCAGATTGATTGACCCGTCGGTGGCGCTCCCCGAGCTTGCAATATACTCCCAGCGAACCGGCAGCGAGAACCCGTGCTTGAACGTATGATTCAGCAGGATGGCGCCGCCCGTGGTCGAAGCGCCTTTGGCGATACCGATCGAGGTGTTGGTGGGAACATCTGTGTATTGGAAATACGGCTGGACAATCCAGGAGCCCTTCGAGTACGTGTAGATCACGTTGTAGATGGAGCCATTGTTTTGAACCGGGGTCGAGAACTTCGTAAATGCCGTCTGCCCCAGGTTGCCGCCGGCAACAAAGGCAATTGAGTGCGGCCCATTGGCGTAGGCCAGCGATCCACTCACCCAGGAGTAGCGGTTGGAATAGAAGCCGTCGTTCCAACTCGCCGAAGCCGTAAACTTGCCCATCGTCTGGTTCACTTGGATTCCGCGGCTGATGGCGGTTTCCTGGTTCCACAACAGGCCGCGATCGATGTTCATATTCTCGAACGTGAATGTATACTCGGCGCCGATCAAGGTCGGCAGCGAACCGATTTCAAAAGAGGTGTTCTTCCCGGCTTGCAGCTTCACATAACCGACCGGCACCGGGCCATACAGATTGCTAACCGTCTTGTCGGTCTGCAGAAACGGCGTTCCCAGCGAGGGAAGGTTGTACATGCCAGCCTGCAGATAGAACTGAAACACTCCGTCGGCCTTTTGCAGGATGATCTGGCCATTGCTCAGGCCCACCTGAGAATCCTTATCTCCGGGCACGGGGTTGTTCTGCACCAAACCCATGCCGCTCAGGAAGCCATTCGCGGAAACTTTACCGAACGGGCCGGCATCGAAAACGGCTGGCGGCAGGTTCGATAAGGGGCCGGTCATGGATGGCGTGGATAACGGCGCGGGAGCGGCTGGAGCAGGAGCGGCGGCAGCCGGCTGGTCCTGTGCGGCGCTCACCGAGGCTAGCGCAAGTCCGAACGCGCATACACTGATAGTCTGCAACTTGTTGAATCGCATAATTCTCCTCAGAATTGTGTGGGTTCTATCCCTGGCGGCGCGGAGGCGCCGAATCTCGCGCACAACAGAGTGCAGCGAACTTGCGAACGTATTCGGATCTTAAGACCCGCCCTGTTACACTCACAAGACAATAATTTTTATGCACAGCATTGAAAAACTTTTGACGTCTCTAAATAGCGCTAAATCAAGCATAATCAGGCAGGTATAAAGAAGTCATAAGGGGAAAATAAAAAAGTTGTGAAGACCATAATTGAGCCGTTCCGAATCAAAAGCGTGGAGCCGTTGAAACACACCACACGTGAGGAGCGCGAGCAGTATCTCGAGGAGGCCGGCTACAACCTGTTCCGCATCGAAGCCAGGCGCATACTGATCGACCTGCTGACGGATTCCGGCACAAGCGCGATGTCTACGGAACAGTGGGCGGCGCTGATGCGGGGCGACGAATCTTACGCAGGGAGCGAAAGCTTTTTCCGGCTCAAACGGGTTGCGGATGATCTCACTGGCTTTCGGCACATGATTCCGGCGCACCAGGGACGCGCCGCCGAGCGCATCCTGTTCACGGTGATGTGCAAGCCGGGCCACGTGGTTCCTTCCAACACGCACTTCGACACGACGCGCGCCAACATCGAGTTCACGGGCGCGCGGGCGGTGGATCTGCCGCTGCCCGAGGCCGCCGACACCCAAGCGCAGCTCGACTTCAAAGGCAACATGGACGTAGGTGCGTTAGAGTCGCTGATCGCCTCGGAAGGGCAAGCCAGAATCCCTCTGGTGATGCTGACCGTGACGAACAACTCCGGCGGAGGCCAGCCCGTATCCATGGCCAACATCGAAGCCGTCCAGCGTGTCTGCTCGCGCCACGGGATCCCGTTATATCTGGATGCTTGCCGTTTCGCCGAAAACGCCTGGTTCATTCACGAGCGCGAGACGGGCTACGCCTCGTGGTCTCCCAAGCAGATCGCTCAAAAAATGTTCTCGTTGGCTGATGGGTGCACGTTTTCCGCCAAAAAAGACGCTTTCGCCAACATCGGTGGATTTCTGTCAACCAACGACGACCGGCTCGCGCAGCAGGAGACGAACCTGCTCATCCTGACGGAAGGCTTCCCGACTTATGGCGGTTTGGCGGGGCGAGACCTGGAGGCGATTGCGGTCGGGCTGGAGGAAGTGCTCGATCCCGATTACCTGCAGTACCGGATCGTGTCGACCGGCTACCTGGGCCGGCACATTGCCGATCAGGGCGTGCC
Organism: uncultured Solibacteraceae bacterium; assembly: GCA_964554945.1. Classification (GTDB taxonomy): domain Bacteria; phylum Acidobacteriota; class Terriglobia; order Bryobacterales; family Bryobacteraceae; genus PSRJ01. Next base: position 3,724 of record CAZKQQ010000038.1, read on the forward strand.
GATTGTGGAGCCTCCGGGAGGGCACGCGATTTACATCGACGCGGCGCGAATGCTGCCGCACATTCCGTCGAGCCAGTTTCCCGGGCAGGCGCTGGCGGTGGCGCTCTACCGGCATGCCGGCATCCGGTCGGTAGAGATCGGGTCGGTGATGTTCGGAGCGGCAGCGCGGCATGAATTGCTGCGGCTGGCGATCCCGCGGCGCGTCTACACGCAAAGTCATATCGATTACGTTGTAGAAGCGATTCTGGAAGTGAACGCCTGCAAGCAGGAGATTCGCGGCATGGAGATTGTGGAAGAGCCGCCATTCCTGCGTCACTTCAGCGCGCGATTCCGGCAGCTATAATTGGGAATTCCTCATGCTCTGGTCGAGCCTCCGTATCGCTGGAATTTCCACGCTTATCTCGGTAGCGGCCGGCGTTTGGCTGGCGTGGCTGCTGGTGAACCGGCGGTTTCCGGGAAGGCGGGAACTGGGCACGGTGGCCACCGCGGCGCTGGCTGTACCGGCCCCGGTGATCTGCTACTACTTTCTGATGGAACGGGAGCCTGGCTGGTCGTGGGGCATCACGGGCGCCGCGGTGCTTTCGGCGATGCCGATGCTGGTGCGCGCGGGCCGGATGGCGTTCGCGTCGATCGACCCAATTTACGGAAACGTGGCGCGCAGTCTGGGCCGCTCCGACTGGCGGGTATTCTGGCGCGTGGAGTTTCCGCAAGTCTGGCGTCCCACGCTCGGGGCCGCCGCGGTGGCGTTCACGCGGATACTCGCGGAAATGGCGGCCGCGGTGGCGATTGCCGCGCGGTTTGGGCGATGATCCGCGTCCGGCTGGGGAAAAAGATTCCGCCGGCATTCTCGCTGGACATCGATTTCGAAATCGACGGGGTGACCGCGCTCTATGGTCCCGCGGGCGCGGGCAAGACATTGATACTCGAATTGCTGGCCGGAATCGCGCGCGCAGACTCCGGGCGAATCTTGCGGGACGATGTGCTGCTGTTCGATGCGGAGGCGCGCGTAGACGTGCCGCTGCGACGGCGCGCCTGCGGCTATCTGCCGGCTCGGAATGCGCTGTTCCCGCACATGACCGTGCGGCAGAATCTTGCGTTCGCCGCAGGGGGCGGGCGGCTGGAACGGCATCGAAAGATCGCCGAATACCTGGAGCGCTACGAGCTTTCGGAGGCCGCTGCACGCCGGCCCGACGAACTGGATGCGAGGCAGCGGACGCGCGCTTCGGTCGCGCAGGCTCTGATCGCGGCGCCGAAGATGTTGCTGCTCGATGAGCCCGACTGGGCTGAGCCGCTGTTTCGACAAGTGCGCGGCGAATTCGCGGGGCCCGTGTTGCTGGCGACGCGCGATTTGGACCGCTGCACGGCGCTGGCGGACCGGATACTGGTGCTCGATGCCGGCCGGATTTTGCGGCGCGGCACTCCGCGGGAAGTGCTCGAAAACCCCGAATCGGTGGAGGTGGCGCGTCTGCTGGGAATTCCGAATCTGTTCGAGTGCACGATTGCGGGGCTCGACCCGGGGCGCAACAGCAGCAAGCTGGAGTCGGGATCCTTTCAGGTGACCGGGCCTTACCTGCCGGGACACTTCCGCGGGGACCGGGTGTGGATCGCGATCCGGCCGGAGCGGGTACGCGTTCGCGGCGGTGCGGCGGCGGGAGGGAACGCGGTTGCAGTGAAGCTGGTGCGGACATCGCATCGCGCCGAATCGGTGCGGCTCGAGTTCGCCGGGGGCATCTTCGCCGACCTGTCGCCGGAAGAGTATGCGCGGCAGAAGGATAATAAAGACTGGCAGGCGGAACTCCCTGCCGACGCGTTGCGTGTTTTGTGATTCATGCCTCTCAAAAGCCTGCCTGAGTACGAGCGTCTGGCAGAAGCGGCGCACGGGCACATGTGCGCCGGCCAGGTACTCGGGCTGCGGATGGCGCTTTACGGCGTCCGGCTGTTAGGCATGGAAGACCCCACGGGCACGGACCGCAAGCGCCTGGTGACGTATGTCGAGATCGACCGCTGCGCGACCGACGCCATTCCGATAGTGACCGGGTGCCGGCTGGGCAAGCGCGCGCTGAAGTTTCGGGACTTCGGAAAAGTGGCCGCCACGTTCTGCGACCTGCGCGATCAGCGGGCCGTGCGGCTGGTGGCGCGCGAGAGCTCAAAGCAGCGGGCGCGCGAGCTGCACCCCGAGATCGGCGATAAAAATCAGCAGCAGATGCGCGCGTACCGCGAGCTGAGCGATGAGGAACTTTTCGGTAGCCAGTGGGTAAGGGTGCGCATTGGTCCCGAAGACATGCCGGGCTACAAGCAGGCGCGGGTGGTGTGCGGGCAATGCGGCGAAGGCATCAACTTCAAGCGCGAGGTGGTGCGCGAGGGCCGGGTGCTGTGCCGCGCCTGCGCCGGCGAGCGATACTACGAACCGCTCTGATGCTGCGCTACTACATTACCGACCGACGGGCGGCGGGAGGTACCGAGGCAATGCTGCAATGCGTGCGGCGAGCGCTGGATGCGGGGGTTGAGCGCATCCAGATCCGCGAAAAAGACCTGACGGCGCGCGAGCTGTGCGAAGTGACGCGGCGGGTAGTGGCGCTGGCGGAGGGCCGTAGGACACAGATCCTGGTGAACGAACGGGTGGATATCGCGCTGGCGGCCGGCGCGCACGGAGTGCATCTTCCGGCAGGCTCGATTGCGCCCAAAACTCTGCGAGTCCTCGTCCCGGAGGGATTCCTGATCGGAGTGTCGACGCACTACGTAGAAGAAGTGCGGGTAGCGGAAACAGAAGGGGCGGATTTTGTGGTATTCGGGCCGGTGTTTGCGACTGCTTCGAAGGCCGCCTACGGTCCTCCGCAGGGGCTGGAGTCCCTGGGGGAGGCAGCGCGGGCGGTGCGGATTCCAGTGCTGGCGTTAGGTGGAGTCACCGAAGCGAATGCGTCCGAATGCGTGGCGGCGGGGGCGGCAGGGATAGCCGGTATCACACTGTTTCAACGGACCTAAAGATACAGGCCCACGCTGCCGATAGGTACGGTGATGGTGATGGATCCCGCCGAAGCACTCGCCCATATTGCGTTGGTGAGCCAATTGGTGGCGCTGGCAGCCGCACTAGAGACAGAGATTGGGACACACAAGGGGTTGACGCGAGCGGCGGTGGAATTGCGCCGACTCGCCGAACAACCTTCCGAACCATCGGTTTGACACAACGCATCGCGCCCGCGGGATTTAGCATACAGTGGCCGCGCAACGGCAAGACGGCGCGCGATTACGCGCTGGTTTGGCGGTCTGTCCCACGCGCCACGGCCCCTAGACCAAATAGCGGTCGCGATGCAGTAAGCGGGCGGCGATCTGGCGGCGCAGGGCTACGGCGTTGACCGGGTCGTATTTGGCCAGGCGGCGCAGGACTGCCATGTTCGTGCGCAGCGCGTCGCCTTCGGAACAGGCGCCCAGAACGTGACGCGCGGACAGTTCCACGCGGGACATGGCATCGCGCAAGAACACGGCGGAGATGTCGGCGGCGTTCGCGCCTTTGCCTGCGGCGGCGAGCTTGCGCGAACGGAGCAGCGACGATTCCATCGCGAAGGTCTCCATCATCATGTCGGCGATGCTCATCATGACTTCCTGCTGCTTTTCGAGCGCATCCCGATACGTCTGATACGCCAGGCCGATGGACATCAGCGTGATCTTCTTCGCATTGGCGACGAGACGGGTCTCTTCATCGGAGGCGTCGGAGGCGCCGGGGCCGCTGAGAATTTCACCCATTAGCTTTTGGACAGCGGCGACCAAAGGCAGCTGGCCGCGCGCGGCGCGTTTCAGCAACATGCCGGCGGTGACCAGCCGGTTGATTTCGTTGGTGCCCTCGAAGATGCGATTAATGCGGGAATCGAGATAGGCGCGCTCGACTTCGTAATCCTGGTGATAGCCGTAGCCGCCGTGGATCTGCACGCCTTCATCGGTCACGTAGTCGAGCATTTCGGAGCAGAAGACTTTCACCATGGAGCATTCGGCAGCGTATTCCTCGACCGCGCGCAACATGGTCTGAGGGGCGTCGGGCTTGTCCCAGGAGAAATCTTCGAGCTGGCTCTCGATGAGGCCGACGACGCGCCAAGTGATGGATTCGGCCGCATAGATGCGGATGGCAATTTCGGCGAGTTTGTGCTGGATGGCGCCGAATTCGGCAATGGAAGAGCCGAAGGCCTTGCGTTCCTTCGCGTATTTGAGGGAGATGGCGAGCACTTCCTTGGCGCCGCCGACACAGGCCGGCCCGAGCTTGAGGCGGCCGATGTTGAGAACGTTCAGCGCGATGATGTGGCCGCGGCCGATCTCGCCGAGCAGGTTTTCCACGGGCACCGGGACATTGTCGAAATAAACGGCGGTGGTGGAACTGCCTTTGATGCCCATTTTCTGCTCTTCGGCGCCGCTCTTGACGCCGAAGGTACGCTCGACCAGGAAAGCAGTAAATTTTTCGCCGCCGACCTTGGCGAAGACGGTGAACAGGTCGGCCGCGCCGCCGTTGGTGATCCACATCTTCTGGCCGTTGAGGATGTAGTGCCGGCCGTCGGGACTGAGATCGGCGCGAGTGCGGCAGGCGAGGGCGTCGGAGCCGGCCTGCGGCTCGGTGAGGGCGTAGGCCGCCAGCAAGTCGAGCCTGGCGAGCTTCGGCAAGTATTTCTCTTTCTGCTTCTCATCGCCGAAGTAGAGGAGGGGCAGAGTGCCGATTCCGGCGTGAGCGCCTTCCCAACCGGCGTAAGAGCCATCGCGGGCGAGATGTTCGGCGACCACCATGGCGGAGGCGAGGTCGAGTTCCATGCCGCCAAACTTCTCGGGGATGGGGATGCCGAGGAGTCCGAGTTCCGCGGCCTTCTTCATGACATTGCGTGCGACGCCGGGTTCGTGACGGCGGACTGCTTCGAGGTTGGGCGCGACGTCCTGCGCCCAAAAATCGTCGGTGGTGCGGGCGATGGCGTGGTGCTGCTCGGTGAGATCTTCCGCGGTAAAGATCTCATGGGGCTGCCGATCTTCGATGAGGAAAGCGCCGCCGCGGGTCTGCGTAATCGTCATGGACATGGGTCCGCTCCGTACTGGCTATTATGGCAGGAGCGGACGCATTTGCCAGCGGGCCGGCGTATCAGTAATGCCGATTGGCACACTGCGAGAAGTTGGTTTGCGCCCCGCGGCTTATCCCAAGTAAAGTAAAAGTTCCGCGCTTGAAAGAAGAAGATGCAATCAAATGTCTAACGCTCTACAGAAGACGCTTGTCCCGGTTCCGAGCGATATCGAAATCGCCCAGGCGGCCACGCCGATTCCAATCGATCGCATCGCGGCCGATGCCGGCATCCTGCCGGAGGAACTCGAGCTTTATGGGAAGAGCAAAGCGAAAGTGCAGCTTTCCGTACGCGACCGGCTGAAGGACGCGCCGAACGGGAAGTACGTGGTGGTGACGGCGATCACGCCAACGCCGCTGGGGGAAGGTAAGACTACGACCACGGTCGGACTTAGCCAGGCCCTGGGCGCGCACCTGCACAAAAAAGTGTTCACGTGCGTGCGGCAGCCGAGCCAGGGGCCGACGTTCGGGATCAAGGGAGGAGCGGCGGGCGGCGGGTACAGCCAGATTATCCCGATGGAGGAGTTCAATCTTCACCTGACTGGTGACATCCACGCGATCACCGCCGCGAATAACCTGCTGGCGGCGGCGATCGACACGCGGATGTTTCACGAGAGCAACTCGACCGACGAGCAGTTGTTCGATCGTTTGTGCCCGGCGAAGAAAGACGGCAAGCGGCGGTTCGCGCCGATCATGCTGCGGCGTTTACGGAAGCTGGGAATTACGAAGACCGATCCGAACGAGCTGACGCCGGAAGAGCGCGGCCGGTTTGCGCGGCTGGATCTCGATCCGGAAACCATCACGTGGCGCCGCGTGATGGACACCTGCGACCGCATGCTACGGCAGATCACGATCGGGCAAGGTCCCGAAGAAAAGGGAAAGACGCGGAGCACCGGATTCGATATCTCGGTGGCGAGCGAGATCATGGCAATCCTGGCGCTGACCACCGATTTGAGCGATATGCGGGAGCGGCTCGGGCGGATGGTAGTGGGAGCCAGCCGCGCCGGGACGCCGGTAACGGCAGACGATCTCGGCGTGGGCGGCGCGCTGGCGGTGCTCATGAAGGACGCGATCATGCCGAACCTGATGCAGACGATCGAGGGGACGCCGGCGTTCGTGCATGCGGGGCCGTTCGCGAATATCGCGCACGGCAATTCGTCTATTGTGGCGGATCAGCTGGCGCTCAAACTGGTGGGGCCGGACGGATATGTCTTGACCGAAGCGGGATTCGGCGCCGATATGGGTTTCGAAAAGTTCTGCAACATCAAATGCCGGTACAGCGGGCTGACTCCGGACTGCGTAGTGCTGGTGGCTACGATCCGGGCGCTGAAGATGCACGGCGGCGGGCCAAAGGTGGTGGCAGGGTCGCCTCTGGCGCCGGTCTATGCGGAAGAAAATCTGGATCTGCTGGAGAAGGGCTGCAGCAATTTGGTGCGGATGATCGGGATTGCGCGGACGTTTGGAATCCCGGTGGTGGTGGCGGTGAACCGGTTCCATACGGATACTGATACCGAAGTTGAGCTGGTGAGGAAAATTTCCCGCGCAGCCGGCGCGGAAGACGCCGTAATGGCGAATCACTGGGCGCTGGGCGGGGCGGGCGCGGTGGAACTCGGCAAAGCGGTAGTAGCCGCGTGCGAGAAATCGAGCCAGTTCAAATTTCTATATCCGCTGGAGCGGACGATCAAGGAAAAGATCGAGACGATCGTGCGCGAGATGTACGGCGGGGCCGGGGTGGAGTATTCGGAAGAGGCGGAAAAGAAGATCGCGCACTACACGCGCGTGGGTTTCGATAAGCTGCCGATCTGCATGGCGAAAACGCATCTGAGCCTCAGCCACGATCCAAATTTGAAGGGAGCGCCCACGGGTTTTACGGTGCCGGTGCGCGATATTCGGGCCAGCGTAGGCGCGGGATTCCTGTATCCACTGCTGGGCACGATGTCGACGATGCCGGGACTTTCAACGAGGCCGGGATACTACGACATTGACCTGGATCCGAAGACGGGAAAGGTGATCGGGTTGTCGTAATACGGCTGCCAGGCAGACGATGAAAAACGATCGTCTGCCCTACTATCGCTGCAGGAACCAGAGCGCGAGGAAGACAAAAAGCAATAACGCCAGGGTGGAGAGCAGCATTCCGGCCCTCAGGAATGCGCCTTCGACACCGTCATGGATCATGCCGATATGGTGATGGAGCCGAGCATGGAGTCTGCCGGACATGATGATGTCTCCTTTCTTCGCTAGTAGCCGGTGGGCGGAACCAATGGCGGCTCGATCAAAACCTTCACCGGCTCTTCAATGAATTTGGCGTCCTTTCCTTTGGTCAATACCATCAACGCGAAGCGGCCGGTCTTCATAGCCGCCGGAATTTTGAACTTGATCGAGGCGGCGGTCTGTTCGGTGACCTCGACCTTCGTGTCGGCCTTGCCGTCAGTCAGATAGACTGCGGCCACAGTGTCTTGCCCGAGGTTGTCCCCCGTGACGGTCACCACATCTCCGATCTTGGCGGAGACGGGATCGACCGTTTGCATTTGCGGCATGGTGGATTGGGCGGAAAGAAGAAGCGCGGCCGCCAGGATGGCGGGGACAGCAAACGTTAATGAGGATTTTCTCATCTGAATACCCTCTACATCCATACTAGACTGAATTGGTGGCAAATGGCAACCCCCCTCAAAGGGGGTGGGGGCTCGGCGCATCCAATGCTATCTTGACTTCAGTTGTTCGGGGAGTACCGCGTAGCCATCGGGCGGCGGAAACAGCGACATCAGCAATTCCAGGCGGCGGCGGAGGTAGCGGCTGGGCATCTGGCGCGGGCCCGTTTCGACATCGATGTCGCAGCAGGTGCCGTGCAGATACAGCGTCAGGGTGTCTTCGAAAGCCTGGCGGGCGTACTCGCGGAACATCTTGGTCTCTTTGCGGACGTTGGTCTGGCGGCGCAGCAGCGCTTGTTTCATGTGCCAGCTCCGCTCGTCCACCTCGCCGTGCACTTCAGCACTCAGCTCCTCGCGGATGGTGCGATTGAAGCGCTCCTGCGATTCCGGCGCGAGGTGGTCGGCGACCATCGCGGAGAGCGCGTTATAAAGCTGATAGTGGTAGTCGGCAACCTCGATTTCCTTGATACCCAGCGCGAGCACCGCCTCCTTCTTGAGTTCACGGCGGGAAGAAAGGATGGCGCGCCCGTCGGCGGGACGCTCAAAACTGACGGCGTCGCCGGATTTGCCGTTTCCTTTCTCAAGGTAAGGAGCCAGGATGATATGGGTCGGCGGCAACGTGGAAACCGCGGCAGGGGACAGGGCGGCAATCGGGTCATGGAGGTATTGGCGCAAGTCCTCTTCCGCCATGGGCAGCGTACAAAAATAGAAGAATTTACTGGTTAGCGGGATCATCTCGCCCCGGAAACGGGCGGCCATCTCTTCCACGCTCATTTTGGACAGGTCGGCTTCGGCGGACATCCCGTAAGGATTGTATCAGGGCGCAACATGCCCCAAGGCGGCACGCTAAACTCGTAAGAAGATGCGCCCGAAGATCCTGATTTCGGCCGGAGAAGCTTCGGGAGACCTCTATGCCGCGCTGGTGACGGAGGAACTGCGGCGGCTTTGGCCGGACGCGGAATTCTTCGGGTGTACGGGACCGCGGATGCGGGCGGCGGGGGTCCGGACCGTGGTGGATATGGCGAGCCTGGCGGTGGTGGGACTGCTGGAAGTGGTCGCGCACATCCCACGGATCTATGGGGAATATCGAAGAGTATTGGAAAGCGCCCTTCGGGAGCGGCCGGATTTCGCCATTCTGACGGATTCGCCGGATTTTCACCTGCGGATCGCCCGGCGGCTGCACGCTCAGGGGATTGCGGTAATTTACCTGGTCGCCCCGCAAGCCTGGGCGTGGCGGAAGGGGCGAGTGAAGGAAATCCGGCGGAGCGTGCGGCGCCTTTTGTGCATCTTTCCCTTCGAAGAAGAGTTCTTTACGCGGGAAGGTGTGGCGGCAAGTTATATTGGGCACCCGCTAGCCGGCCTAGTCCGCCCTTCCCTGCCCCGGGAGGAGTTTTTTCGGAAACACGAACTGCCTCCGGACCGTCCGTTAATAGTGGTACTTCCCGGCAGCCGCCGCGGCGAAGCTGCGCGCCATTTACCGGCCCTGCTCGATGCCACCGGGAGGCTGGCCCGGGAGCAAAGCATGAATTTCGTCCTACCGGCTTCGGCAACCACGGGAGGAAAGTTTTTTCGGGATCGGATGGGAACCGCGCCAATTCGCGTGATAGAGGGAGAGAGCTGGGATGCCCTCGCGCATGCGGACCTGGCGCTGGCGGCCAGTGGGACGGTGACGGTGGAAGCGGCGCTACTCGGCACCCCGATGGTCACGTTCTACAAGGTGACGACCGCCAGCTGGGCGGCGGGAAAGATGCTGGTGCGCGTGCCGTTTTACTCCATGGTGAACCTGATTGCCGGGCGCGAGGTGGTGCCGGAATTGATGCAGGGACAAATGACCGGGGAGCGCCTGGCGGCTGAAGCCCGGCGCCTGCTGAGCGACGGAGCAGCCCGCGCGGCCATGCGCGAAGGCCTGGCCGAGGTCAGACAACGGCTCACCAGCGAGGAGAGCGCACCGCATCGTGCCGCAGCCCTCATTCAAGAGATTTGGGAAGGACAAGTTGCACATGTTTCGTAATCTCCGCTACCGCACTACGGCCCTAGTTGCGGCCGGGTTGCTGCTCGCCGGATGGTTCGCGGCGTCCGCTCAGGAGCGCCGGAACCGCATCCGTGTCGTCGCGTACGCGATCGACGCGGAGGTCAATCCGAACACGCAATCGCTGACGGCGAAGTCCACCGTGCAGTTCATCCCGATCGACGACAATACGATCTCGGCCACGTTCGAGCTGAACAACGCGCTGAACGTCTCACGCGTGGTGGACGGCCAGGGCAAGCAGATCCCGGCGTCGCGCAACCAGCAGGATTTTACGGTCCGGCTGAATTTCGACCAGCCGCTACCGAAAGGGCAACCGGCGACGGTCACGTTCTTCTATGACGGCCGGCTGAGCGGGCAGGAGGATTCGCCGGTCTATGGCATCAAATTCGCCGCCATCCACCCGGATTTCGCCTATTTCCTATATCCCAGCCGGTGGTTTCCCGTGAGCGGCTATACGAGCGACCGGTTCGCCGCGAACATTCGGGTCACAGTGCCCTCCGGATATGCCGTGGTGGCAAGCGGGCTCGACACGCACAGCCCGGCGGGAGACAAGACGGCGTACGAATTCAAATTTGAGCGGCCCTCGTTCCCGGGGAGTTTCGCCGTGGTGAAAACCGATCCGGTGAAAGTGCAGTCCGAGGGTGTGACCACGGCTCTATATTTCCGTGGCGCCGAGGCCAATATGGCACAGCCGTATGGCCAGGAAATCGGAAAGGTGATGTCGTATTTCACCGGCTTGTACGGGTTGCCGCCTTATGCGAATCTGACCGTGGTCGAGACCGAGGAGGGCGCACCGAACGGTTACGCGGCGCCCGGCCTGGTGTTTCTGAATCCGCGAGGCATCGGCCGCGAGCCGCAGGGAAAGCTGCTGGCTAACGAGATTTCGCGGCAGTGGTTCGAAGAGCTGGTTTCCCCGGTTTCCCGCAATCACCTGTGGCTGACTAACGGCCTGGCCGCTTATTCGGAACTGCTCTGGTCCGAGCACCTGAACGGTCCTGGCGCTCTGGAATCGCAGCTTCACGACGTGATGGTGGAAGCGCTGACCATCGACAACGTGCCGATCGTTCAAGCGGCGCGGCTGGAAGACTACTCGCCGGAGCTGTGGGCATTGACCGGAAGCAAAGGGGCCTCGGTGCTGAACATGCTGCGGTACGTGATGAGCGACGACAAGTTCTTCCAGGCGCTGAAGAATTATGCGCAGCAGTATGCCTGGAAGTCCGCTTCGACGGAGGATTTCCGCAAGGTAGCGGAGGGCGTGGCCGGGCAGGATCTGGGGTATTTCTTCATCCAGTGGATCGAATCGAGCGGCGCGCCGGAATTCAAGCTGGAGTACACGATCTTCCGCACGCAAAAGGGCTTCCGAGTGATGGGTAAGGTTTCGCAGGACCTGGACACGTTCCGCATGCCGGTGACCCTGAAGATCGAGACGGAAGGCGATCCGGAAGAGAAGCGCATCGAAGTGGTGGGCACGTCGTCGGAGTTTTCGGTGGATACATTCGGCAAGCCGAAGAACGTGATCATCGATCCGGGCGACAAGGTGCTGCGCTACAGCAACGACGTGCGAGTGGCGGTGGCGATCCGCCGCGGCGAGCAGTTCGCGGAGCTGAGCGAATACGGCGAGGCGTTGAAGGAATACCAGAAGGCGCTCGAGACCAACCGGACCAGCTCGCTGGCGCACTACAGGATTGCCGAGGTGTTTTTCCTGCAGAACAACTACCAGTCGGCGGCCAACGAATTCCGGGAAGCGCTCAATGGCGACGCGACGCCAAAGTGGACCGAGGTGTGGTCGCACATCAATCTGGGCAAGATCTTCGACATCACCGGGCAGCGCGAGCGCGCGGTGAACGAGTACAACCTGGCGGTCCGCACCAAGGACAATACGCAGAACGCGCAGGAAGAGGCGGGCAAGTATTTGAAGACGCCTTACGAGCGGCAGCGGAAAGCGGAGCAGTAAGCCCGAGCCGCTTCGCGGCTGCGCAATCGCGAAGCGGGTAAACGCCGGCAGGCGCCTCGAACCCGCCCCCGGTGGACTTGAAACACAGTCAAATGTGAAATCGCGATCCTTAGCCGGTCTGCCGCGGGGATTCCGTCGCGGCTCACCTTACGCGCTAAACTGTTAGATTCGTTATGGCTGTGAGCAAAGAATTACTGGAAATCCTGGTCTGTCCGGTCTGCAAAACTACGGTGGAGCTCAAGCCCGATAGTAGCGGGTTGAAATGCGTGCAGTGCCACCGGGTCTACCCGATCCGGGACGACATCCCCGTGATGCTGATCGACGAGGCGAAGATCGAAGAATAGGAGCGGCGTGGGTACAGTCCTGGAAGGGTTGCCGCCGGCAGGCCGGGTGGCCGTGATCCGGCTCCGCTCACTTGGCGATTGTGTGCTGACCACACCCGCCCTGGCAATCCTGAGGCGCTGCCGCCCGGACCTCCGCATCTCAGTCGTCGTCGAGGCGAGGTGGCGCGCGGTGTTCGAGGGGAACCCGGATATTGACGAGATTCTCCCGCCCGATTGGAGAGCAGTGCGGCGTGCGCGCCCGGATCTGTGCTTGAATTTTCACGGCGGCCGCTCAAGCGCGTGGATGACGGCGGTCTCGGGAGCGCGGTATCGAGCCGGGTTCGGCCATTTCCGCCACGGGTTTGCGTATAACGTGAAGATTCCGCGCGCACAGGAAATTCTGAACGTCGACCGCACGGTGCATACGGCCGAACACCTGGCTTCCGGGATGTTTTATTTGGGAGCCCCCGCGGGTGAGATTCCGCGGGCGCGCCTGACCGCGACGGAGAAGAGGCCGGCCGCAGCGGTAATTCACGCGGTCGCGGCCACGGCCGGGAAGACCTGGCGGGCCGATGGGTTCCTGGAGGTGGCGCGGCGGCTCGAAGCGTCCCGGACCGGGGTGGTGTTCATCGGCGGGCCGGGGGAAGACCTTTCTCCGTTCCGGGAATTCCGCATTATTTCGGGCGCGCCGCTGGCGGAAATCAAGAACCTGCTCGCGGCGGCGCCGCTATTCGTTGGCAACGATTCCGGCCCGGCCCACATGGCGGCAGCGTTCGGCGTGCCTTCGGTAGTGATCTTCGGGGCATCGAACCCCGCCATTTGGGGACCGTGGCGCACCTTGTCGGAGGTGGTTACGGCGCCGGGAGGCATTGCCGCCGTTTCGGTGGAGCAGGTGCTTGGCGCGCTGGCGCGCCTGCGGGTGGCGGCATGAACGAGCTGGCACGGCTGCTCAGCTATACGCGCCGGTATTGGCCGCACCTGCTGGGTTCCGTCATCCTGATGGCCATAGCGGGGGCGGCGCAAGGCGCGATGGCGCTGCTGCCGAAGCCAATTTTCGATCGCGTGCTCAATCCCGGAGCCGCCGGCGGCCCGATACCGCTGCTGCCCCATCCGCTCTGGGGACACCAGATTTATCTCGACCAGATCATTCCGCTCCAACACCGGACCGTCTGGACCCTGGTCGGCATAGCCATCGTCGCCGTATTTCTGATCAAAGGCATTTGCGATTACGCGGGCAATTATCTGATCAGCTATGCGGGCTATTCCTCGGTGACGGACCTACGCAACGCCGTGTTCGACAAAGTGCTGCGTCACGGCGCCACGTTCTTCGAAGCGCATTCGACCGGGCAGCTCATGTCGTCGCTAATGAACGATGTGGACCGAGTGCAACTGGCTACGTCGCAGATGCTGGCCGATTTCCTGCGTCAATCGTTCAGCGCGATCGCGTTCGGGTTCGTGGTACTGAGCAACGACTGGCGACTGGCCGTGGTAAGCCTGACGGTGCTGCCGTTCGTGATCTGGCCGACGCGCCTGATCGGCCGCCGGATTCGCCGCACCAGCCGGCGCACACAGGATCGGCAGGCCGAACTCAATCAGATCCTGCAGGAGACATTCAGCGGTCACATGGTGGTGCAGGCGTTTGGCGCGGAGGAATACGAATCGCGCCGCTTCCGGGACGCCTCGCGGCGGCTGTTGAAAACGAATCTGCACTACACGCTGCAGCAGGCGCTCTCTTCGCCGCTGATCGAGCTGTTTGGCGCGCTCACCATTGTTGGCCTGCTCACGTACGCCGTGACTCAGATCAAGGCCGGGGCGATGACGGCCGGCGATTTCACTTCGTTCGTGATGGCGCTGCTGCTGCTTTACGAGCCTGTCAAACGCCTGGTGGGAATCCACAACATTTTTCAGCAGGCACTGGGAGCGTCTCAGAAGGTGTTCGAGCATCTGGACCATGCCGAGGAGATCGCAGAGAAGCCCGGCGCGCCGCGGCCGCAGCGGTTTGAGCACGCGATTGCCTTCGAGCGGATTTGCTTCCACTACCCCGGCGCGCCGAACGGCTTCCAGATCCAGGACCTGAATCTGGAAGTGAAGGCGGGGGAGGTGGTGGCGCTAGTCGGACCTTCGGGAGGAGGCAAAACCACGCTCGCGAACCTGGTGCCGCGCTTTTACGATGTGGTTGGCGGCGCCGTGACGGTAGACGGCCGCGACGTGCGCGAATTAAGCCTGGCGGGTCTGCGCGCGCTGATCGGCATCGTGGCGCAAGATACGTTCCTCTTTAATGACACGCTGGCGAATAACATTGCCTATGGACGGCCCGGGCTTTCGCCCGAGGAAATCCGGCACGCCGCCGAAACCGCTCTGGCGCACGAGTTCATCATGCGGCTGCCGGAAGGCTATAACACGGTGATCGGCGATCGCGGCATCAAGCTGAGCGGCGGCCAGCGTCAGCGGATCGCGATTGCGCGCGCGCTGCTGAAGAACGCGCCGATCCTGATCCTGGACGAAGCCACATCGCACCTCGACACCGAATCCGAAATTCTCGTGCAGAAAGCACTCGCGAACCTGATGGAGCATCGCACGGTGATTGTGATTGCGCACCGGCTCTCGACCATCCGGCGCGCCGACAAAATCGTGGTCCTCGAGCATGGGCGCATTCGCGAAACCGGCACGCACGAAGAGCTGGTCAACCGGGGCGGCATCTATCAGAAGCTGCACGCTCTGCAATTTGTAGACGCGGGGGTATTGGATTTGTGAGCGTGCGGAGCATGACCGGGTTCGCCCGCGTGAAGAAGAACCTGGCTGAGGGCGAGGTGCTGGTCAGCGTCAAGAGCGTCAATCATCGCGGGCTGGATTTACATTTTCACGTTCCGCAGGAGATGGAAGCGCTGGAATCGGATTTGCGCAGCATCATCAAGGAAAGCGTGGCGCGGGGACATTTGCAGATCCACGTGGTGTTTACCCGGGCGGCCCTGACGGGAGCGTCTCCGTTGAATCGAGAACTGCTGGACGCCTACCTGCGCGCCTTCCGGGACGCTGCCGAGGTTCTCCAAGTGAACTGCGCGCCGGACGTGAGCGCAGCGCTGGCTATTCAGGGAATGCTCGGAACCGCGGGGCGCGAAGATCTGGAACCCTGCGTAGCGGCGGCGGCGCTGGAGGCTGCGCGGGAAGCAGTGGCCAGCCTGAACGAGTCGCGCGAACGCGAAGGGGCCATCACGGCGGCCGAGATCCGGCAACGCGCTAAACAGATCCACGCGCTCGTGGACCGCATGCAGGAGATCCGCGCGGGCGCGGTGCCGGCTTTTCAAAAGCGCCTGCGAGAAAGACTGGCGGATCTCCTCCAGGGAATGCAGATCGATCCGCAGCGCCTGGCCCAGGAGGCCGCCATACTGGCCGATCGCAGCGACATCAGCGAAGAGCTGCTGCGGCTCCGGACGCATACCGGGCAATTGGACGAGATGATCACGAAGGGAGGCGAAGTCGGAAAGCGCCTCGATTTCCTGCTACAGGAAATGAACCGCGAATCGAACACGGTGCTGTCCAAGACGGGCGGCTTGGGAGAGTTGGGGTTGACGATCACGGAGCTGGCGTTGGCGGCGAAGTCGGAGATCGACAAGATCCGGGAGCAGTCATTAAACCTGGAATAATGCGGCATACAAGAACAACGCGTTGCGAGGGGGCAAAAGGCTCCGCAGCGGATAAATGCCGCCTTATGCTACGGGGATCATGACCACGGTCTTCATCATTTCGGCGCCGTCCGGGTCGGGCAAATCCACCCTGGTGGCGCGGCTTATTCGCAGCACGCCGGGGCTGAAGTTTTCGGTCTCTTATACGAGCCGGCGGCCGCGGGGGGCGGAGGTAGACGGCCAGAACTACCATTTCGTGTCCCGCCCCGATTTCGAGGCCATGATCGAGCGCAACGAGTTCCTGGAGTGGGCCGAAGTCTTCGGCAATTATTACGGAACACACCGGGGGGTGCTGGAACAGGCGCAGGCCGAGGGAAAGGACCTGGTACTCGACATCGATGTCCAAGGTGCGCGACAATTGAAGTGTCAGATTCCCGAGGCCGTTACTGTCTTTATTTTGGCTCCGTCGCGACAAATTCTGGAACAACGGCTGCGTGCCCGCAGCGAGGACCGCGAGGATGTGATTGAGCGCCGTTTGCGAGCCGCGGCGGAAGAAATTCGGAATTATCAAACGTATGATTATGTGGTAATTAACCGGGACCTGGCGGACTCCGACGCCACTCTGGGCGCAATTGTGCGCGCCGAGCGCGTGCGGCGGAGCCGGATTGAAGATCAGATCCGGCCAATCCTGGATACTTTCAAGAAGAAGGAAATTTAGACCATGGCTGACAAAGCTCCACGGAACAATGCGCACTGCACCATACCCGACGATCCGGAACTGAGCACCTACCGGTTCATCATTGTCGCGGCCAAACGAGCCCGGCAGTTGCAGGGCGGGGCGCGGCCGGTGCTGCCCACGTCTTCCAAGAAGCCTACCGTCATTGCCATGGAGGAAGTGCGGCGCGGCTTGGTGAAATATAACCTTACAGGCCCGACAGTGGAAGAGCCGCAGCCCGAAGCAGTGCTCTGATCCAGGGGGCTGAGTTCCCGGCATGAAAATCCTGCTCGGCGTTGGAGGCGGCATCGCGGCTTACAAAGCCGCCGAACTGGCGCGCTTTCTGATGGACGCCGGGCATGAAGTGCAGGTCATCATGACCGGGGCGGCGGAGGAGTTCGTCCGGCCGCTCACGTTCGCGGCGCTCACCGGGCGCAAGGTGCTGACCGATCTGTTCGCGATCGAAAGCGCTATTGAGCACATCTCCGTAGCGCAGGAGCACGAATTGCTCGTGATTGCGCCAGCCACGGCCGACCTGATGGCGAAGCTCGCCAACGGCCTCGCTAACGATTTTCTGTCCACGCTGTACCTTGCGTTCACGGGTCCGGTGGTGATCGCGCCGGCGATGAACGTCAACATGTGGGAGCACGCCGCTACGCAAAAGAACGTGGAGACTCTGCGGCAGCGGGGGCATCGGATCGTCGGTCCGGATGAAGGCTACCTGGCTTGCGGGATGACCGGGGCCGGCCGGCTGGTGGATCCGGTATTGATCGCCGAGGCGGTCGAGCGCGATATCCGGAGGCGCCGTGACCTGGAAGGCGAGACCGTGCTGGTCACGGCAGGTCCCACACAGGAACCGCTCGATCCCGTCCGCTACATTTCCAACCGGTCCAGCGGCAAGATGGGGTACGCGCTCGCCGAAGCTGCGGCGGCTCGGGGCGCACACGTCATTCTCATTTCCGGCCCGGTGCACCTGCCGGCGCCGGGCGGCGTCACGGTGGTTCCGGTGCGCACGGCGGTTGAGATGCGAGACCAGGTTTTCGCTCACCTGGCGTCCGCGGGAATCGTGATCAAAGCGGCGGCGGTTGCCGACTTCCATCTGGCCCGCGTTCCCGATCAGAAAGTCAAGAAGACGGCCGCCCGAATCTCGCTGGAACTGGACCCGACGCCCGATATTCTTTCCGAACTCGGGCACAAGAAGGGCGATCGCCTACTGGTCGGCTTTGCCGCTGAAACTCAGAATCTGCAGCAGGAAGCGCGCCGCAAAATGGAGTCGAAGAACTGCGACATGGTGGTCGGTAATCTGGTAGGCGGCGGTGAAACCGGATTTGAATCCGACCAGAACGAAGTGGTGCTGGTTCTGCGCACGGGGGAAATCATTCCAGTCTCCCGCGCTTCCAAGCGCGAAATTGCCGAACGCATCTTCGATGAGCTGCTGAAGCTCCGTCTCGCGCTGCACGCCGCCAATGAACGCTGACCCACTGCGCCAATACCTGGAGTTCTACCAGGATCTCGGAATTAAGACTCTATACAAGCAGGCGGCGCCGGCCGTTACAGTGATGACTCCCGCTGCCCAAGCATCCGTTCCTGAAATGCCCAAGACACCCGACTCTTTGCCTCCGCTGGCTCCTGAAAACGACACCTTATTCCAGATTCTCGCCGACCTCGGCGATTGCCGCCGCTGCCGCCTGCACGAAGGCCGCACCAAGCTGGTGTTCGGCGTCGGCAATGAAAAATCTCCGGTGGTGTTTGTCGGTGAAGGTCCGGGCGCCGACGAAGATGCGCAGGGCATTCCGTTTGTCGGCCGCGCCGGCCAACTGCTGACGCAGATGATTGAGGGCACGGCAAAGAAGGAAGGCATCGACCTGAGCCGCGACGACGTCTACATTTGCAACGTGGTCAAGTGCCGCCCGCCCGGTAACCGCACGCCCGAGCCCGACGAAATGGAAATCTGCGGCGAGTTTCTCTATCGCCAGCTTTCCACGATCAAGCCGAAGGCGATCTGCGCGCTCGGCGGCACGGCGGCGCGCGCGCTCACCGGCCATAAGGAAGGCGTCACGAAGATGCGCGGCCGCTGGTTCCAGTGGCGCGACGTTCCGGTGATGGTGACTTATCATCCTTCCTACCTGCTGCGTCCCTACAACCAGGACGCGAAGCGCGAAGCCTGGATGGATCTGAAGAAGCTGCTCCACTTCGTCTACGACTAAAGCTAGCATCGGCTCGCGAGGCATGTTCGCCGGCACATGTGATACGAATGGAGTTTACGCCGCGAGTCACCGGCATGCTCGAGAAACTTCTCACCGAACAACCGAACCCGGCATCGGCATCCATCGACGCGCTTGCTACCGAAGAAGTGCTGCGCGTGATCAATGCCGAAGACCTGCGGGTGGCGGAGGCCGTGGGAAGAGAGATCCCTGCGATTGCGCGGGCCGTGGAGGCGGTTGTCGGGGCGTTCGCACAGGGCGGACGATTGTTTTACATCGGGGCTGGAACCAGCGGACGGCTCGGGGTACTGGACGCGTCGGAATGCCCTCCCACTTTTGGCGTTTCGCCGGAACGGGTGCAGGGCATCATAGCGGGTGGCGAGGCCGCGCTGAGCCGGGCGACGGAAGCCAGCGAAGACGACCCGACGGCCGGCGCCCGCGATCTGCTGGCACACGGGTTCACGGGCCGCGACGTGCTCGTGGGAATCGCCGCCAGCGGACGGACTCCTTATGTGTTGGGAGCGGTAGCGGAGGCTCACCGGCTGGGAGCTACGACAGTCGGCATCTCGGCCAATCCGGATTCCGAACTGGCGCGCGGCGTGGACATCGCGATTGCGCCCGTGACAGGTCCCGAGGTGGTGGCCGGCTCCACTCGCATGAAGGCCGGCACGGCGCAGAAGCTCGTATTGAACATGCTGACGACAGCGGCATTCATCCGCGGCGGGTACGTCTACGGAAACCTCATGGTGAACGTGCAGCCGAGGAACGAGAAACTGGTTGCCCGCGCGCGACGGATCGTGGCGCAGGCGGCGGGTGTCTCGGATCAGGCGGCAGCAAACCTCCTGGCGACTGCCGGCAACAGCGTGCCGGTAGCCATTCTGATGGGCAAGACCGGATTGGACCGTCACGACGCCGAGCGGCGGCTGGCCGAAGCCGGTGGAAGAATTTCTCAAGCTCTTAAGGCTTGCGAGGGCATTCATGGATAAATTCGTCATTTCGGGCGGAACGCCCCTGCGGGGAGAAATTGCGACCAACGGGTCCAAGAATTCCGCGCTGCCGGCGCTCGCGGCGGCGCTGCTTACGGATCAGCCTGTCACGTTGAAGCGTATTCCGCAGGTGCGCGATATCCGCACCATGCAGCGGCTGCTGGTGGATATCGGCGCCCAGACCGAGGTGGACGGGGAGACGGTGCAACTGCACACACCGCGGATTGTCTGCCCGGAAGCGCCTTACGAGCTGGTGAAAACGATGCGCGCGTCGAGCCTCGTACTCGGGCCTCTGTGCGCCCGCGGCGGACGAGCGCGGGTTTCACTGCCCGGCGGCTGCGCCATCGGAGCCCGTCCGATTAACTTGCACATCTTCGGCCTTGAGCAACTGGGGGCCCGC
Organism: uncultured Solibacteraceae bacterium; assembly: GCA_964554945.1. Lineage (GTDB taxonomy): Bacteria > Acidobacteriota > Terriglobia > Bryobacterales > Bryobacteraceae > PSRJ01. Next base: position 23,689 of record CAZKQQ010000038.1, read on the forward strand.
ATTCATCAATCACACGGGTACATCGAAGCGGAAGCCCCTGACGGGCTGCGGGGCGCCGTGGTACATTTTGATCGCATCACGGTCACCGGCACCGAAGACCTCATGATGGCGGCGGCGCTGGCCAAAGGGGAAACCGTGCTGCGGAATGCCGCCCGCGAGCCCGAAGTTGTCGATCTGGCGGAACTGCTTGTCAAAATGGGAGCGAAAATCGAGGGCGCCGGCACGTCGACGATTCGCATCCAGGGCGTCAGCCAGTTGAAGGGCGCGGAACACACCATCATTCCCGACCGCATCGAAGCCGGAACTTTTTTGTGCGCCGGCGCCATCACTGGCGGAGACCTCACGGTAACCGGCTGCGTTCCCGATCACGTGGGCGCGCTAGTGGCGAAGCTGCAGCAGGCCGGTGTCGAAGTGACACAGCCGGATAAAGGCGCGGTAAGGGTCCGCGGCAATGGGCGGCTGCGTTCGGTGGACATGACCACCGAGGAGTACCCCGGGTTCGCCACGGACCTGCAGGCTCAATATATGGCGCTGATGACGCAGGCCGAAGGCATCGCGATCATCGTCGAGACGATTTTCGAAAACCGCTTTATGCACGCGCAGGAACTGGCGCGCATGGGCGCCAATATCCGGCTGGACGGCAAACAGGCGATTGTCGCCGGGCCGCGCGAGTTAACCGGCGCGGGCGTGATTGCCTCGGATTTGCGGGCCAGCGCGTCGCTCGTGATCGCGGCCTTGATGGCAAAAGGCGAAACGGTGATCGACCGTGTGTACCACATCGATCGCGGCTATGAGAAGATCGAGGCGAAACTGGCGCAGGTGGGCGCGAAGATTCGCCGTATGGAGTAGAGAGAATGGCGCACAATCCCGGATTTCTGAAGCTGGTGGATGACGCAAAGTCGCGCGTGCAGGAGATCGATATTGAAGGCTACAAGAAAATGGTGGCCTCGCATGAAGCGCATGTCCTGGTGGACACACGGGAAGAAAGCGAGTGGACGGCCGGACACGTGAAAGGCGCGCTGCACCTCAGCAAGGGCGTGATCGAGCGCGATGTAGAGACCAAGGTGCCGGACAAGTCAGCGAAGCTGGTGCTTTACTGCGGCGGCGGGTTCCGCTCCGCGTTAGTGGCCGACAATCTCCAAAAGATGGGCTACACCAATGCCATTTCTCTGGACGGCGGCTGGCGCGCCCTCAAAGAATCGGGGCTGCCGCTGGAAAAATAGCGCCGGCGGGGCTCACTTCAAGAAGCCGTAATCGCGATCATCGGTGAAATAATTCCTGGCCCCGCATTGAGGGCAACGAAACGCGCCTTTACGAAGCTGCTCCGAAGGATGCGCCGACCCGCATCTGACGCATACATTCGTCCAGGTAGTCGTATCGACTTTCACGCCCGAGCCGAAATAGCAGGCCCATCCATAGACAGAGGTACGCGTGTGAAAGATGCGATCCAGGCGGCGGAACGCGTACGTCAAAAAGCGCAGCAGCCGCTCCGATCCGTTTCCAAACAGCAGCATCAGTTTCTGCGGCCGCGCCGGAATGTTGGCGCGGTTGAGAAATGAGAGAGACGTGCAGAGGACGCGCGTGCCTGCGTGCGGCAGCCCGGTTCTTTCGCTGACGAGCCGCGACAATTGGGCGGACGAAGTAAAACTGTTGACGTGTCCGCCTCCGTGAGCCAGCCAGCGGTAGATCCGGTCGGTGACGGTGGAGGAGTCAGGCACGGCAACGTACAGAAAGCCGTCGCGAGCCGCCACTCGTCCGATCTCGCGAAGAGATTTCTCCAGTTGCTCAAAATGTTCCAGACTGTGGTTCGAGATGACTGCGGTGAACTGGCCGTCGCGGAATGGCAGCGCCTCAGCGCGCGCCGCCACAAACAGGCGGGGATGTGAGGAGGGGATCTCCGCATCGACGCATACTGCGGTGCAGGCGAGGCTTTCGGCTGCGAAGCTGCCGGTCCGGCTACCCACGTCAAGGACGTATGAGCCGCGCGGCAACTGTCTGAGAATCTCGTGCACTTCACCACTTTGGCACAGAGGAGGCGCGTGTTACTGCGCCTGCGCGAGCCCGAGATCGGTCAGCACCTTGGGCGACTTTTCCTCCATCGCCAGCAGATTGTGGCAGGCGTTGCAGTCCTGGGTGATCGACTTGTCGCCAGTGGCGGTGTGGCCGCCATCATGACAGCGGAAGCATCCCGGAAAATCCATGTGGCCGAGATTATTTGGATAACTGCCCCAAGTCACTTTCATGGCGGGAAACACATTGCGATTCCACAAGGCTAGCACTTGCATCGCCGAAGCTGTAATCTCGGATTGCCGCGACGCCCAAACGGCAGGATAGTTGTCCTGATAATACTTTTCGAACGCCTGCGGGATGCGCTGCCCTGCTTCTTCGCGCGATGTGTAGTTTACCTTGATGATCTCGAGCGCTTTCTTTTTTGCGAACGGCAGTGACGCTGAGATCAAGCCGGCGTTCATGGCATTATCCAGGCCACGGTCGGGCAATTCGTAGGTGTGGGTGGGCCGGTTGTGGCAATCCATGCAGTCCATTTCGCGAACCGGCAGTCCGTCCACCTTGGCGCCTTTTACCGCATAGACCGTCTTGCCGGCAGGGCTTTGGTATTCGACCCACGGAATATCCTGCCGGGCTTCGTCGGTGTGCCGGTAGCGGATGGTCACGCCAGGGCCGAGATGCGTTCCGTGGATGCCGACTCCGTGATTCCCTCCGCCGATCTTCATCAGAAGCACCGTCTGAGTTCTGGTGTTGGCTTCGTCGTCGGCGTATTTGGGAAGGATCTGAACGCGGTCCTCGCCGTACTTTTGGGGATAGTGGCAGGCCTCGCAGGTTTCCCGCGCCGGACGGAGGTTACGCACCGGCGTCGGAATCGGCCGTGGATACGTGTCGAACGCGACCGCAAAGACCTGACCGGCGCCCGAAAGCTTGCTGCGCACGAACCACGATGCGCCCGGCCCGATATGACACTTCACGCATTCGACCCGCGAGTGCGGCGAGTTCTGGTAAGCCGTGTACTCCGGCTGCATCACCTTATGACAGGTCTGCCCGCAGAACGTCACCGAGTCCATGTAATCGACGGCGCTGTAGGTAAGCTGGCTCGCAACCACGATGTTGACGATGGTGGTGGCGCCAATGAAATAGGCCAGCTTGCGTAATTCGGGATTGCTCCACGCCAAGGCGGGGAAATCCGGCGGATAGACCGAGGTGCGCCTTTCCCGCCGCCTTTGAATCCACATGCCGAGCGGGATCAGGATAAGCCCGGCAAAGAACGGCACGGGGATGGTCAGATAGGCCAGAATTCCGATATACGGATTCTCGGTGCCACCGCGCAACGTGGTCGGCAGGAGGAACAGCCAGAATATGGTGGCGGTGGTGACGGTCACCACGCCTGTCAAGCTGATCCAGTTGTTGCACAAGTGAATAACCGGCGACAGCCAGCTTGGGCCAATACGGTTCGGATTGTTTGGTGTCATGCTCTCGACTAGTCTCCCGCAATGGGCGCTTCTTGTGTATCGTGTGTTTCCGGCGGGGCAGCCGGCTCCTCGGGTGCGTGTTCCCGCGGAGGCTCGGTCTGCCTCTTTACACTAAACCCGGTCAGAAACGCGGTATCCAGCGGGTAAACATCGGGATCGAAAATGGCAGTATAGAAATGCCAGATTACAATGGCTGCCGCGGCCAGAATCGCCTCGTAAAAATGGATGGAAGTGGCGATATCCAGCCAGATCTTGGGAAATAGTTTTAACGCCAGGTTATTTGCCCAGAGCAACAAGCCTGTGGAAGCCATCACGATGGTTCCCCAGACGAGCGCCCAATACTCGGCTTTTTCTATGTAGCTGTGCGAAGAGCGCGCGGGCTGTGAGCCGAGCCCCAGGCTATACGCGAAGCCGGCAAGCGCCTGGCGGGCATCGGGGCTCTTCGGAAACATTTCTCTCCAATGCTGGCGCAAGCCGCGATTGGCAATCAGCGAAATGACGTGCGCGATGGCGGTTGCCAGGAAAACCACTGCAGCCGTCCGATGCACCAGGCTGCGCACCGACCGAGCGCCCTCCAACAGCAGCAGCGGCCGTGCCCACCACTGTTCCGGGTACTTCAGCGCGAAGCCGGTCCATGCCAGGGTCAGGAATGAAATGGCTAAGGCTGCGTGCAACACGCGCTCAAACGGGAACATCCGAAACTCGCGAACCAGGCGTCGGGAAACCGGTCGTTGAAAACGCGCTTGTATGAGTTTGCGAATCCAATCCCCGGCATTGTGCAGCAGCATCAACCCGAGCGTCACCGGGATCACCAGCAGATAGAACTCCCGGACCCAGCGCACGGTGGTTGGCTCGGTGCGACCCTCAGCAACGTGGATCTGGCTGATGGCAAAGCGTGTTCCAGCTCCGGGATGGCACTTCCCGCAAGTCGCAGGCAGGTTTTTCGCGTTAATCGTTGATTTCGCATCCGACGACGGCAGAATATTGTGCACGCCGTGGCAGCTCGCGCAGTTCGCCACGGTTTGGGAGCCGGATTTCGCGGCCAAGCCATGGAAGGACGAATCGAAGCTCACCAGGCGGTCGGCCGGTAGGCCGAATTTGCGCGTCAGCCGGACGTCTCCATGACAACTGCCACAGGTGTCGCGAATATGGGCCTGATTGACAGGCGAATCCTCGTTAGTATGTTTGAGAATTTCGTGTTCACCGTGGCAGTCGGTGCAGAGAGGAGCCTGGGTAATCCCCTGTGCCAGGGCTTTGCCGTGCACGCTGTTCCGAAACTGGTCGACCACTTCGCTGTGGCATAATCCGCAGGTATCCGGCACGGCAGTTCGAAAGGCCTGAGACTTCGGAGTCAACAGTTCGTGGGCGCTGCCATGGCACATCCCACAATCAGGCGCGCCTTCATTGCCGTGCTGTCGCGCTTGCCCGTGAACGCCGTTGGCATAGGCGCCAGCCTGGTTCTCATGACAGGTTGTGCATTGAGGTTTGGGGATATTGGCGGCGTGCGGATAGGTCTCGTGGCTCTCGTGGCAGGTGTCGCAGGCCAAGCCGGCATGGGCACTCTTTTCGAGCTTCTGACCCTGCTCATGGCAGGAGACACACTCGACTGGTTTGCCGGCGGCACTGAGGGTCCCGGTTCCCGCCGCTCCAAACAAAAGGCCAAGGAGGGCAGCTCCGAGCGGCGCGTGCGGAAGTGCCCGGCTCGCCATGGGCTTAGACTCCCAGATTAGTGGCCCGAATCCACGTCTGATAGGTATAGGCGATGGCCAACAGAAGTCCGTAGACGGCCGCGATCACGGTGAGCAGCTTGCCCCATTTGTCGATGACATCGAGCTTGTGGGAAATGTCGACTTGGTGGATGTTTTCGGACGGGCTTCCGATGTGGAGCGCCTCGTCTTCCTGTACGCTGATCATCTTGCGATAGCCGGCCATCAGCACCACTACCAAGGCCAGAACGGCCCAAACGACTGCGAACGGAGTAAAGTCGATATGCATAAGCACCTCGAATCTGACTGAAATTCTGCACGCCAGAGTCCAAGCTCCGGCGGCGCTAAACCTATGGAGTTCTGCAACGTCGCGTCCGGGAAATCGGATCGGTTGGGGTTATTCGCGCAGGGATCCCGTCGGCATTGGGGGAAAACCCGCCGGTCATATCTTGCGGCTTCCCGACACGCAACGCTGCCGCCATCACCGCTAAGAGTACCGTCGGCAGCGAATCCTCCAGAGAGGCTACGGATACGATCCCAGCGTCCCAGGCCCGCGCCAATAACTGAGGGTCCTTGCGGCTGATCAGGACAACGCGTTGGGGATGAGATAGGGGGAGGGCCAGCCGTTCGAAATTGAGTTCGTCGAGCACCAGAACGCAGGGCGTCGTAGGATCCGGGCGCTCGACGGTTTCCACATGCCACGGACCGCTATGGGCTAACGTGTCCCGCAAGGCGGCTTCGTAGACGGCATCAGCAATCGCGAGCTGAACCGTTCGCATCATGGCATTCCTTTCAACTCGCGACGCTATTTTGCTTCCTTGTAGCCGTCGAGAGTTTTGTGCTCCTGATAGTACTTGCCGGGATCTTTTAGGTCCTTGGGAGCCTTTTGCGCATCCACGTGGCAGTAGACGCAAGCTTTCTTGGTGGCCTTGGTATACTCCGCCTTCCCGTACGAGGCTGTCGAGAAGGCGGCGAAGCCTCCGAGCAGAATGATCGTGGGTATGACAACTTTTAGGTGCCTCATGAAGTCTCCGTTACGAGTGGTTGCAATTGCGTCGCCACGGCCGTCAAGACGATTTTCCAGCAGTTTCCGAGGTATAACTCGGAATTAGCCATTGGGCAATTCCCCCGCATTCAGGAAAGTTGAGCCAATTAACCCAAAGCGTACCTTGTTATACTTGAACTTCAGACCGCCATGTCGAAACTATCTCCAGACTGGCAAAAGACCAGTGTTTTGGAATCCGTGTTCGATCAGCTTTCCGACGCGCTGGTGTTGTACGACCCGGAGTTCATGATTACCGGGGTCAATCATGCCGCCGAGAAACTTTTCGGGATGTCTTCGGAAGAGATGCTGGGTAAACATTGCCAGGAGATTTTCAAATGCAGCTCCTGCGAGCCCGGCTGCGGCATTCTGACGGGACTGAATCAATCTCCTTCGGCGGCCAACGGCACAGTCCGCTTGAACACCGGAAATGGAATGGAGCGGCTGGTGGTGATGCGCACCACGCAAATGTACGATGACGGCGGGAATCTTTCCGGCGTGGTAGCAACGATCAAGGACATTACGGAGGAAGCGGCTCCGCAAAAGCGGGAAGTGATTGGCGACTCCGCGGCAATGCGCGAGGTAATGAACTTCGTGCGGCGTGTGGCGGCGAGCGAGGCTACCACGATCCTGCTGGAAGGCGAAAACGGGACAGGCAAGGATCTGGTGGCGAAGACGCTGCACTACCAGAGCCTGCGACAAGCCGAGCCGTTTATCGCGATCAACTGCGCGGCAATTCCGGAAACGCTGCTGGAGAGCGAACTGTTCGGCTACGAAAAAGGCGCATTTACCGATGCGCGCGCGCAGAAGCGCGGCATTTTCGAATTGGCCGACAAAGGGACGCTGTTCCTCGATGAAATAGGCGAGATTCCGCTCATGCTGCAGGCCAAGCTCCTGCGCGTGCTGGAAGACCAGACCTTCCGCCGTTTGGGAGGACTGAAAGACATCAAACTGGACCTGCGCGTGATCGCTGCCACCAACAAGAATCTGCGCGAGGCGGTGAAAGAGGGCGCCTTCCGCCAGGATCTATATTTCCGCCTGAATGTCATCCAGATCCTGATTCCGGCGTTGCGCGAGCGGACTGACGACATCCTCCCGCTCACGCGCTTTTTCATCGAACATTACAATCGGAAGTTCAAACGCAATATCGAAGGCGTCACTGATGCGGCCGCGAAGTTCCTGCTGACGCACAATTGGCCGGGAAACGTGCGTGAACTGCGGAATGCCATCGAGCGGGCGATGATCCTGGAAGAATCGGCGTTCATCACGCCGGCCAGTCTGCCAATCGCGATTTCACATCCGGAGGGCACCGCAGCCGGTCCGCTGGATGCGATTACCGAGATCCCGAGCGATGGGCTGTCGCTGGAGGACAACGAGCGGGGATTGCTGGCACGCGCGCTGGAAAAGACCAACGGCAACCAGACGCAGGCGGCGCGGCTGCTGCGGATCACACGGGATACGCTGCGCTATAAAATGAAGAAATTCAATCTGCGATGAAAAAGATTTTTGTTGTTCTCGCCGCGGCGGCCCTCGCGTCCGCACAATCTAAGCATATCGGCACAGTGCGCCAACTCACGCACGGCGGAGAAAACGCCGAAGCGTACTGGGCGCCGGATGGCAAGCGCATCGTCTTTCAAACCACGCGCGATCAATATAAGTGCGATCAGATATTCATCATGAACGCCGATGGATCGGACCAGCACCTGGTATCGACCGGTAAAGGCGTCACCACCTGCGGCTATTTCCTGCCGGACAACAAGCACATCATTTACGCCTCCACACACCTGGCGGGCGACGCCTGTCCCGCGCCGGCCGATCGAAGCAAAGGCTATGTGTGGGCCGTCTCGCCAGGGTTCGACATTTTCCTGGCCACCGATGATGGGAAGATCGAAAAGCGCCTCACGGATACGCCAGGCTATGACGCCGAAGGCACGGTCAATTTCAAGAGTGGCCAGATCGTATACACATCGATGGCCTCGGGCGACCTGGACATCTGGACCATGCGCCCCGATGGTACGCAGAAGAAGCAGTTAACGAAAACCAGCGGCTACGACGGCGGCTCGGTTTTGTCCCGCGACGGCAAGAAGATCGTATGGCGCGCACATTATCCGAAGACGCCGGAAGACATGGACAAGTACAAGTCGCTGCTGGCCGAGAATCTGACGGCGCCGATGAAGATGGAGCTGATGATCGCCGATTCGGATGGGAGCCACCAGCAGCAGCTCACCAACTTCGGCTGCGCCAGCTTCGCGCCGACGTTTACGCCTGATGGCAAGCGCATTCTGTTCTCTTCGAATAAGCAGGAATGCGACAGCCGGAAATTCGAGCTGTACATCATGAACGTGGACGGTACTGGCCTGGAGCAGGTGACGCACTTCGGCGGCTTCACGGCATTCCCCGAGTTTTCTCCGGATGGCAAGTCGATCGTGTTCGCTTCCGACAAAGACGCGAAGACACGATACGAGTTCAATATCTTCACCGCGGACTGGCGGTAACGTTTCGCCGCGAAGATCCAACGGCTTCGCGGAAGCGGGTAATCTTTCGGATCAGGCCTTCGGTTCGCGACGGAACTCACCGCCAAGCACGGGGCTGAATAGAAAGTCGTGAAAGTCATCCGTTAAGCCGTTCAAGCGGAGTACAGTCGCGATCTGCGCCCAGTGACGGATTTCATGCATCAGGACATGGATCACGATCTTCTCAGGCGTTACCACTGCAACATTGGTCAGAATCTTGAACTCTTTGGGAACGTCCCATTGATCCACCGGGAACGTGGCGAGCAGTTCCTTCAAGTCCTTCCGGCTTTGGCCGCCGAATTGAAAGAGAGCTTCCACGTTGTCTGCCGGGATGGAGGCTGGGTCGGTCATCGGCTTGTTCGAGAGCCGCTCGACGTATCGCTTCTCGGCGGAAAAGATGTGCCTGATAATTTCGCCGACCTTCTGAAACCGGCCGTCGCCATGCGGACCGCCGCTGATCTGCAGAACCTGATCGCCGTGAACCTTTAGCCAGTCGTGCCATTTCTGGCGTTCCCAGCCGGTATATTCCAGGAGAGTATTTAAATTCAGAGTCGTCAACATTGCACTCTTACCTCAACGCGTGCGGGTGGTGCTGCTAGCGGCCATTGTATAGTAGAGACAGTACCGGAAACGGAAATTCGCGGCACCACGTTCCACCCCTCCTCTCATCGCTCAGCCGCGATGGATTCAAGCGAGTGAAGAAACTTCTTGCGGTATTCTTGTGCACGTCGGCCGGAGTGGTCTACGCCCGAATTGCGGGGCCGGTGATGGCGTCCTTTTCTGATAAGGGCCGGCCCATCCGGGTCGAAACTTATGAACCCGCGGACCCGGATCGGCATCCGGCGGTGATTGTGCTGCACGGCGCGGACAATTTCGAACCGCACGCGGCGGCGTATCGAGCCTCCGCCCGAGAACTCGCTGAACATGGCTACGTCACGATGCTGGTCCATTATTTCGACGGCACCGGCACCCTCACGGCAGATGAGGAATCGATCTCGCAGAACTTCCTGGATTGGATGGAGACAGTGGCTGCAGCGGTTTCGTATGCAGCGGCCCAACCGAACGTTCAGGCGGGGCGGATCGGACTGGCGGGATTCTCATTGGGCGCATCGCTGGCGCTCTCTCTGGCGTCGCAGGACAACCGGATCGCGGCGGTCGCCGAATTTTACGGGAGCATGCCCGATCTTGCGGCGGCCTTCCTAAAACGCATGCCACCGGTGTTGATACTGCACGGGACCACTGATTCGCTGGTGCCGACCAGCGAGGCATACAAGTTAGAACGTCTATTGCGGTCGAAAGGTGTTCCCTACGAGATGAAAATTTATCCGGGCCAGGGGCACGGTTTCACGGGCACGGCGGTTTCCGATGCCGAGGCGCGCACGCTGGCATTCTTCGACCGGTTTCTGAAAGCCTCGGTAGCTAGTGCGGGATCGGGATCACCAGCAGTGCCGACGGATTCGAATTAATCGAATATTTGCCTTATTTTGGTTTGGGCGGATATTTCTCAAAGGACTTCTTGACCATGTCGTCGAGCTTGCCTTCAATTTTGTTGGGGTCGCTCTTTTCCTCGCGGGCAATGGCACGCCAAACCAGAGAGCGGGTGCTCGGATCGCGAAGATCGATCACCAGCGTGCCCTCGGTGTAGGGAACTCTCACGATCCGGGTGCCCCAACCACGCCAGCCGGCCGGATAGGCCTCGCGTTCGACTCTGCGCGCGGAGCCCAGCCGATAGCGCACGTTGAGATCGGACTTTCCCGGCACCATCATCAATCCCCTGGCGGTGAGGTATTTTTCTATATCAGCGTCAATCCGTTTCTTAGTAAGCTCGCTGTTCAAGGCAGGATTTTTGCTGGTCAGTTGGCCGTCGCGGATGGCAAACGTCTTGTACTTGCCAAAGTCCACGCCCTGATCGAATTCGACGTTGACCTTCTGCGCGAACGCGCCCGAGGCGGCGACTAGCGCTAGCAGTGCGATTCTCATGATCGTGACTCTACCATGTAGTTTCGCTCTCAACCAAGCCGCGATATTACCGTAAGATAACCCTTCCATACTCTTGCAACGTCGGCCGATGGTTCCATTCTATGGATACCGGAGGGGCGATGAAGTCGATTCTGCTGGTATTCATGGTGTCGGGCTCGTTGGCGGCAGCAACGAACGATCTGGCACAGGCGGGGCGCCTGGAGCAAGCCGGACAGAAGACAGAGGCCGAGCGCGTCTACCAGCAAGTACTGGAAAGACCTCAGGATTTAAGCGCTGCGCAACTAAACGCGCTGGCAATCGAGTTAAACCAGGAGAGGAGATACCGGGAAGCCGAGTGGGTATATCGCCGATCGCTGGAGGCCTGGGATCGTTTGGGTCCCAAGGTGACGGTTAGCCGATCAATCACCGAAGACAATCTAGGAATGCTGCTGCAACGGGAAGGAAGGTATTCCGAGGCGGAGAGCGCGATGTTGGAGGCGGCGCGTGGAATCGAAGCGATGGAGGGTATCAGAAACCTGAACAACGCGCGCGCGGTCAGCGCTCTCGCTGCGCTCTATTCCGCGTGGGGGCGGCCCGAAAAAGCGGAACCATGGGCCGAGCAGGCCGATCAAATCTTCAGCGCCTTAGACGACGCTTCCAAGGAGGAGCGGGTGGCAAGCCGCCAGATGCGGGCATCCCTCCTGCTGGCCCAGGGCAAGTATCCGGAAGGCGAAGCCATGCTGCGCGCGATGGTAGGCGAGCTCCCAGATGCGCAAGCGGTGGGAGCGTACAACGACCTGGCCGTGGCGGAAACGGCGCAAAATCATTTTGCGGAGGCAGAGGTGCTGGCTTCCCACGCGCTCGAACTGGCACGGCGGGTGTTCGCGCCGCAGCATCCGCTGGCTGCAGCCTCGCTGAACAATCTTGCCCAAGTCCAACGATTTCAGGGCCGCTATCTCCAGGCCGAGACGAATTACCGGGAAGCCATCGCGGCCTGGGAGCACACGTTCGGCCCTCAACATCCGAATACGGCCAAGGGCGTTATGAATCTGGCGGCGTTTTATCATGAGCGGGGCCGCGAGGCAGGCGCCGAGGACCTGTATCGCCGGGCGGCCGGCATCTTCGAAAACACTTTAGGGCGAGACCATCCGCTCACCCTGGTGGCGCGGAACGAACTCGGCGAGGTACTCAGAGCGGAGCATCGCTATTCCGAATCAGAGAAGCTCAGCCGGGCAACTTTGGGGCAGCTCGAAACTTCCTTAGGCGAACAGGACCCGCGAGTTGTCCGCGCTCTGACCAATTACGCCCGATTGCTGCAAGAGACGCGGCATGCCGGCGAGGCGTCGGCCGTCCGAAAGCGCGTGGAAGGACTGGCGCAGGGGTTCAGGAGTCAACATCCATGACTAAGCAAACCGCATCCGCCGAAGGATGGATTGAAATCGCGGTTCTTCGCGGAGCGGATCATAGATGGGGTGCACCCTGAGGGGAGCCATAGTCAACTCGCGCTGGTCGCAGCCTTTATCGAGCCAATCGAGGGCGCGCTCCCGCTCTCCCAGGCCCAGATGGATCAAAGCGAAGCAAGTGGATGGCACGTAGCCGTCGACCGCCCCGGTAGTGAGCTGCGCGAGCAGCCGCCGGGCCTTTTGTGCGTCCCCGGAGAGCGCGAATACTTGTCCCAAGGCAGCCAGGATATTGGGCACATCACCTGCGAGCGAGCGCCCCTTTTCCAGCATCGCCAGCGCCTCGGAGTAATTGCCTGCCTGCGCGTACGCGCGCCCCATACCCGTGTATGCCTTATAGAACGAGGGGTCGAATTCAAGAATTTGCCGGAAGCCGTGGATGGCCTCGTCATAGCGCCGTTCGAGCGTGCTAAACGAGGCTCGGCCTTCATGGATAATGCTCGACAGCGGGTCGAGTTCGAGAGCGATCTCAATCTCCTCCCGCGCCTCTGCGATGCGGCCGACAACTGCAAGATAATCCGTGGCCAGCCAATGATGGGCGGTCGCATACCCCGGGTTAAGCGCAATGGCCTTACGGTAGAGGCGCTCCGCGTCCTCCCACTCGCGGTCCCAGTGGGAGCGAATCACCGCCAGGGCCGGATAGGCGTCCGCGAGCCCGGAATCGATCTCGATCGCGCGGCTCGCCGCCGCCTTCACCTTGGGAATCCCTTCGGCGGGATGCAGCAGGCCGTAATCGATGAGCAGACAATAGGCGTCGGCCAGGTTTGCATACGCCAAGGCGGATGAAGGATCGGCCTGGACCGCCGCTTCGAAATACTTCAGCGCCTGCCGCAGTTCACCGGGCGAGCGGCGGTGCAGATGATACCGTCCCTTAAGGCATAAATCGTACGAGCTGACGCTTGTCCGTGTGCGAGCGCCCACTGAGACGTTCGTGCCGCTAACCAACTGCACCCGCAGGGTGCGCACAATGGCGCGCGCGATCTCCTCCTGAATCGCGAACACGTCCTGCATCTCGCGGTCGAACGTCTCCGACCACAGGTACACACCGCTATCGGTGTCGATCAATTGCGCCCGGACGCGCAGACTTTGACCCGAAATGCGCACGCTGCCCGTAAGCGCGTTGGCGACGTGCAACTGGCGGCGCACCTCGCGCACATCCTGCTCCACGCCTCGCATGCGGGCGGCCGAATTCCAGGCCACGACACGCATGCCGCTGAATTTCGTGAGAGCATGGATCAGTTCTTCGGTCAGTCCATCGCTGAAATAATCGTTTTCCGCGCAGCCGCTGAGGTTGGTAAACGGAAGCACCGCGACCGTGCTGGCAGCAGGCTCGGCGGGCGCGGAGTTAGTACTGTCCTCCCGGAGCCGGATATAAGGCGCATACGTGCCGGTCGCAAAATCGATGATCACCGAATCATTGCGGCCGTCGCTCTCGTAGTAAGTTTTCAGCTTCGAGCGGAGGCGTCGCGCTTCCACGCGAACAATCGGATCCACGCGAGGGTCATAGGATTGCGGGCGATCGAATACTTCGACCCCAATCAAATATTCCTTGAGCTCACTGGACTTACCGTCCAGTACGCGCTCCACGGCAAGACGCAGGAATCGGGCCATGCGTTCGGAGCGGGCGAATAGACCATGAGCCGTGATCTTATCGAGCTGCCGCCGAATCGCCGAGTGCTGACTAAGAGTTGGCCTCGGCTGAGTCACTGGAGATCCGCTTTACTCCATAGTATGACGGCTTCGGCGCGATTCGGTGTGGCCGGTGATATGTAAACTTCAGCCGGATTCGGCTGTTACATGCCGCCGGTTCCGTCAATCGGTGAGTTCCTGGAGCAGAGCCGCGCTGCGGGCAATCAGCTCGTAAGAATTCCCCGGACCGATCACGGGTTTATCATTCTTCTCGGGATTGGCCGAATCGATCAACAACTGCCAGGCGGCGCCGTCGCGCTGCGGCATGAAGAACTTGATCGGCTCGTGATGGGGATTGAACAGAATCAGATAACTCTGATCGCGGATGGGTTCGCCTACCCCGTTCACGTCGTCGAGGGTGCGCCCGTTCAACTCGAGGCCGATACACCGGACCCAGCCCGCGTTCCATTCCTCCTCCGTCATCTCTCCGCCGTCCGGTCGCAGCCATGCAATGTCGTGCAGCCGCTGGCCATCCACTTCGCGCTCGCCGGCGCCAGGATTGATGCTGCGATCCTGGAAATATTTGCGGCGGTGGAGGTTGGGATGCTGGCGCCGCAATTCCACAAGCCTGCGTGTGAATTCGAACAGCGATTTCTGCCGGTCGTTCAAGTCCCAATGGAACCAGCTGATCTCGTTGTCCTGGGCATAACCATTGTTGTTGCCGTTTTGGGTGCGGCCGATTTCATCGCCGCCGCAGATCATCGGAACACCCTGCGAACACAACAGGGTCAAAAGTAAGTTGCGCTTCTGGCGCTCACGAAGTTGGACGATCTCCTGATCATCGGTTTCTCCCTCCGCGCCGCAATTCCAAGAATGATTGTCGTTGCTTCCGTCGCGATTGTCCTCTCCGTTGGCCTCATTGTGCTTCCCGTTGTAGCTGACCAGGTCGTGCAAGGTAAAGCCATCGTGCGCGGTGACGAAGTTGATGCTGGCCGTGGGATGCCTGCCATCATGCTGGTAGAGATCGCTCGACCCGGTAAGTCGATAGCCCAACTCCGCGAGTTGCCCGTCATCGCCTTTCCAATAGCGCCGCACCACATCCCGATATCGTCCGTTCCACTCCGCCCAGACCGGCGGAAATTTGCCGACCTGATAGCCGCCCTCGCCTACGTCCCAGGGCTCGGCGATCAACTTCACCTGCGAGACTACCGGGTCCTGATTGATGATGTCGAAGAACGCGGACAGGCGGTCTACCTCGTGCAGTTCGCGCGCCAGCGTTGCGGCGAGGTCGAATCGGAACCCGTCCACGCGCATCTCTTCGACCCAGTAGCGCAGGCTGTCCATGATGAGCTTCAAAACCTGAGGATGGCGCACGTTCAGTGTGTTGCCGGTTCCGGTGTAGTCCATGTAATAGCGCGGTTTGTCGGGCACCAGCCGGTAGTATGTGGAATTATCGATCCCCCGGAAGCTGAGGGTCGGTCCCATCTGGTTCCCTTCGGCTGTGTGATTGTAGACAACATCGAGAATGACCTCAATGCCCGCGCGGTGGAGCGCCTTCACCATCGCTTTGAATTCGCCGATTTGTTCGCCATGGTCTCCGGACGAGGAATACCGCGCGGCCGGCGCAAAGAAATTGATGGTGTTGTAACCCCAATAATTCCGCAGCCCCTGATCCGCCAGGTGCTTATCGTCCAGGAATTCATGAATTGGCATCAGCTCTACCGCGGTGACACCCAGTTTCTTGAGGTACTCGATAGATACAGGATGCGCCAGGCCCGCGTACGTTCCGCGAATTTCCTCGGGGATGTCGGGGTTGAGAGCCGTGAAACCTTTCACGTGGAGTTCGTAGATTACTGAATCGTGCAGCGGTATCATCGGCGGCCGGTCATTTTCCCAATCGAAGTGCGAGGTGACCACCGCGGATTTTGGCACGCCCCAAGCATCATCGGCGTCATCGCACGACATGTCCTCCGCCGGATCGC
>CAZKQQ010000038.1:39471-40730 GCA_964554945.1 uncultured Solibacteraceae bacterium
CCAGTTTATATCCGAACACCGGCGCGCTCCAATTAACCGTGCCGGCCAGCGCCCGGGCATACGGATCGATCAGTAGTTTGTTGGGATTGAATCGATCGCCGTGTTCCGGTTCGTAAGCGCCGTGAACGCGGTATCCGTAGAGTTGTCCGAGTTTGACGCCCGGAATGTAGCAGTGCCAGACATATCCGGTGGATTCGTGGATGGGAACGACTTCGGATACATCAGAACCGCCATTTTCAAAAAGACACAACTCGACGGCGGCAGCCTTCTCGGAATATAGAGCGAAGTTGACGCCTGTCCCATCCCAAGTCGCACCCTGAGGGTAAGGCTTGCCAGGGAGAATGGTTCTGGGCATGTATGGTGCGAGTCGCAGCACGCTCTCTGCCAGTAAAGAGTTATGCGTCTATACGATGTAAAAGAAGTTACAAGCCGATGCTGGGCTTTGGATTCATCAATTTGCGGGGGATGGAATCCCCCGATTTGAGAAGCTGCTTAGGATTTCTGAGTGCTGCGGTCGCAGACCTTCCAAAATCTGCCGTGTCAGATCGGTGCAGCTTGTCATTTCAGCAGCATCGCGGGCAACCTATGGCGCCGGTGCGCTTCAGACGGACTGTTTCTGCTCGGCTACTTCAACCCGCGTTTGTGCGCGCTCCAACTCAGCCAAAGCAGCTTGATTGTCGGACCCGGGGGGAGGATTAAGGACTGCTTCGCGGGCACGGCGGAGAGCGGTGCGGGCTCTTTCGATATCGATCTCTTCAGCGCGTTCAGCGGCGTCTGCTAACACACGGACGTGGTCATCCAGCACCTCGACAAAGCCGCTGTGGACGGCTATGGTCAACCGCCGCCGACCGGCGAGATATGTCAGATGGCCAATGCCGAGTTCGCCGAGCAGAGGGGCGTGGCCCGGCAGGATTCCCATGTACCCACTCTTGCCGCGAAGTTCCACTTCGCTCACCCGTTCCCGTACTAACTCGCGCTCGGGTGTTGCTACTTCCAGTTCCAGGCCGTCCGCCATGACTATGCCTTCTTCAACTCCTCGGCGCGCTGCAGCGCTTCTTCAATCATTCCCTGCATGTAGAAGGCCTGCTCGGGGACATCGTCGTGCTTGCCTTCAGCAATTTCGCGAAAACCACGAACCGTGTCCGCCAGCTTCACGTACTTGCCGGCGATTCCGGTGAACTGTTCGGCGACGTGGAACGGCTGCGAAAGAAACTGCTGGATCTTACGCGCTCGGGCAACGGTGAGTTTGTCTTCATCCG
>CAZKQQ010000039.1:0-40433 GCA_964554945.1 uncultured Solibacteraceae bacterium
GGTTCCGCTCCCGTTCACAGGATTGGGTGTCTGGGCGCGATTTAAAATATTGGTGAATTCTGCGCGAACGGAGAATTGCATTCTCTCCCGGATACGGAAGATCCGGCCGAAGCTGAGGGTTTCTTTCGGCTTGCGCTGGTAGCGATAGTCGTCATAGTAGGCGGACGAGGCGCTGAAGGGACCTCCTAACGGATCTCTCCACGCCGCCGGATTCAGAACCTGAGTTTTGGCGGGATCGAAGCAATGGCAGTTCAGGTCGATCGGTTCGTTGTGGACTTTGCCGTCGTAGTCGGTCCAGTTCGTGGCAAAGAGAGGCTGCCCCGGTACGCGCTCGGCCCGGGTTCCGCGTAAGAGAGCGCTCTGGAGGTTACTAGCGGCCGTATTTGGAGTCTGAATAGGCTGGCCGCTGCCGTATTGCAGTACGCTGCCCAGCGTCCAGTCGCTGATGGCCGCGCGCATCACACGATTCAATCCCCACTTGGGCGTCGTGTAGTTGATGGCCAGCACATGCCAGAACGGCCGGGAGAAGCTGGATAGCTGCTTGTTAATCGCGCGATTATAAATGTCGTTCACGGTCTGGCCAACCACTAAACCAGTATCGTTCTCGACGCCCAAATCCAATTCTCGCGACCAGGTGAAATTGTAGGTGAACTCGAGGCCGTGCGAGACACGCTTGGTCGCCCTGACCTGCAACGAGTCATACCAAGTCCGGCCCAGAGGACCCGGCCCGGTAATGTTGCCGAACTGTGGGAAAGGCCGCAATGATTGGGCAACGCTGCTGTTTCGGGAGAAACTCGGGAACGGCAGCCTGTTCTGGAAGCGACCCGCGCTGGCCGAGCCAATCTGCGCCGATAGAATGGCGCGGTCGGCCGGATTATTGATATCGAGGCCGTTCGCCTTCAGAATATCGTAGGTAATTCCGTTGTACTCGGTGAGGGCATTGGTGCGCCACCACGCGCCCCGGTTCCCAACGTAAGCAGCCTCGACCGACAGGTCGCGGTTGATCTCGCGCTGCAAGCCAATACTCCACTGGAACTGCCGTGCCGGCCGGCCGGTGTTGTTATCCACCACGCCGTAACCGGTCGGCGTCGTATTTTGGCCCGGAATCGCCGGGTAAATGTTCGGCCGCGTATCGGGGAAGACAGGGTTCAACGGAATGCCCGAAGCCTGGCTTAGAATCATCGCCGGATCGCCGATGCCCGGAGCATTGGCGACCTGGTTGGCGGCGCCGGCGCCCTGACCGCCGCCGGCACTGATGGAATAGGCAAAGCCGACACCGGCTCGAAACACGGTTTTCGGATCGATCTGATAGGCAGTGCCCAGCCGCGGCCCGAACGCCCAGGGATAATTGTGGCCAAAATCGCAATTGCAGCGGTCCGGCCCGTAGCCCTCAAACTTCGAAGCGCCCAGGAAACCATTCGCGTTCGCGTTCGGCAGGTTCGGATCGAACGCCGGAGTGCGGCCGTACTGCTCGCGGGAGTAGGTGAAATAGTCCCAGCGCAGGCCGTAATCCAGAGTCATCTTGCGGGTGACCTTCCAGGTATCTTGCGCAAACAGCCCGGTGATGCTCCGGCCGCCTCGTGGATGCGGGAAAGCCGAGAGCTGCACCTGATTGACTCTGCCCAGCAGGAAGCTGGCGAATGGATGACCCAAGGACCCGCCCGAGACAGTGACACCGGCATCGGCAGTCCAGGGATTAGCCGTCTCCTGCGCGTTAAAAGTAAAGATGCCGCTGGTACCGGTGTATATGAACTGCGGGAATCCTTCGGTGCGGAATTCGCCGCCGTACTTAAACGTGTGATTGCCCTTCACCCATGTCAAGCTGGCGTTGAACGTCGGCTTGTCCTCATTACTGCGGCTCTGGCCTGCAGCCGGACCCATGTTGCTCATTCCACCGGTATTGTTCGCGCCCAAGAAACCCGTCGAACCAACCGGCCCGTTAAACACGGGAAATCGCGCGCCGTCCTTCGGACCGAGAGTGGTCCCTTTGATCCCGAGTGTGCCCGCCACGTCAAAGTCCGTAACGGGAGCCGTATCTTTGAAGTCGTTATGCAGGAAGCCCGCGCCCAGGTGCAGCAGCATCGTCGGCGCCAGCGTATAGTCGAAGTTCAGCCGCTCGGTATGCGATTCGATAAACGTGCCGCGCGTGGCCGTAATGGGGTCCGGCAAACCGTCGGAGCCGCACAATGGCGTGCAATATTGCACCGCTGTAGCTGTTCTCGACCAATAGAACGAGATCTTCGCCTTGCTATTGAAGGAATGGTCGACCTTGACCGCGGGGATGGACGTGTACCGGTCGGTTGGATACGGGCGGTTGAAATTATTGATGAGACCCGAACCGGTCGGGTGCGGGATGAGGTTCAGGATCTTCACGGCGGACGGATCGAAGCGTGCCACCGGGATCGTGTTGTTCGAGAAGGGAGACCAGACGCGACGCCCGTCGGGACCGATGACCTGAGTATTCGGATCGTAGATTTGCGCGTTGTGAAAGGCCTGGCCGTTGACATCCTGAGTGACACCGCCGGTGCCGGACAACGTCGCCGTTCCGAGAGCCGCCGAAAAGTCACCGTTGCGGAAGGCCTCGGTGGGGACAGTTGGGAACTGATTGGAAATCAGACCCTTCTCTTTGAAGAATTCGTAGTTGAAGAAGAAGAACGTCCGGTCGTGTCCGTTATAGATTTTGGGAATGATGACCGGTCCGCCCAGCGTGCCGCCGCCGTTCTGGCGCCGCAGGATGGGCCGGCTATGCTCATTCGGTTTACCGCCGGTCGTGTTGATGGTGTACGACTGGCCGGCGTTCATGAATTCATTGGCATAGTAGTCATAGGCCGAACCATGAAACTGATTGGTGCCGCTCTTGCTGGTGTAATTGATCAAGCCGCCGCCGGCCTGCCCGAATTCCGCCGCATAGTTGCTGGTCTGAATCGACAACTCCTGCAGCGCTTCGACGCTCGGCTGAGTCTGCGCCTGTGAGAAGGTGACGACGCCATTGGTGGCGTCCTGGCCATCCACCTTGACCGACATGGTGTTACTGGGAGCGCCATTGACCTTCACGTTCAGATTCGGATCAAAAAAGATTCCATTCGCGAGATTCGCCACAGCCATCGGGTTCCGAACTCCATGAGAGCTGGAGAAGCCATTGCCAATCGGTAGAATCGGAAGGCTGGTCAGCCGGTCGCCCGAGATATTGTGACTGATATCGCTGCTCTCGCTTTTGAGCAGACTGGCTTCCGCGCTGACCGTCACCGATTCGGTGGCGGCGCCAACTTCCAACGTGACGTCCACGGGTAATGTCTGGGCCGCCTGCACGCGCAGGTTTTGACGGATGAACTTCTTAAACCCCGGGACGGTGACCGTGAGTTCGTAGGTGCCAAGCGGCAATTGCACGATGGTGTAGTTGCCGGTCGATGTGCTGACGGCTGGATACGCGGTTCCCGTTTCGACATTTCTAGCTTCGATCGGAGCGCCAGCCAACACCGCGCCGGCCGGGTCGCTGATGGTTCCCGTAATCGTGCCGCGGTCGGTTTGCCCGAACGCGAAAAATGCCATAATCAAACCGCAAATGGCGATTCGAATCGAACGCATAGATACTCTCCTCATTACGAATTCCGGAAGACTTGTTAAATCCACCCTGCTGATCTTCGCCCCGTTTGGCGCACCAAACCTGTTTGCGCAAGTATATGGATGAGAGTGGCGGGAGTCAATACGATCGAACGGGTATTAGTTGGGACAGAGCCGCGTTTCGATTCTGGCGGAATTAGTGTGCGGATAAGTGAGACAGCAAAATCAGAGGTGTAGAAAGGGCAGGCTGGAGACCTGCCCCGCGTTTTAGAACGAGAAGCGCGCGATCAGAGTGCCGGTGCGGGGTAGTGTGTACAACTGCCCGACTACGGCGTTCAGGGTTTGGGTCGGCTGCTGATTCGGACCCGGCACCACCAGATTGATTGTGCCGAATCCGGACGTGTATTGGCCGGCAGCATTCGGGCTGGGCTTGGCTTGCGGCGCCGCCGTGCTGGGGTTGCCGATCTGCGTGCGGTTAAAGATGTTGCTGAACTCCGCGCGGATCTGCAGAGTCATGCGCTCCTTGAACCGGAACGTGCGGCCGATGCTGGCATTCTCCGTGGGACGGCGCGCGGAGCGGAAGTCGCCATAGAAGGTTCCGGTCGCCGGGCCAAATGCGCCGTTGGCGGGGTTCTGCCAGGCTGCGGGATTCAGGACCACGTCGGTGTACGGGTTAATGCATCCGCAGTTCAGATTCTTGAGGTAAAGCGGCTGGCCGGAAACCCGGAACTGTTCGCTGCCGCCGATGAAGTTGGTGTTGGTGGCTGCCGGCGGAGTCAGCGGAAGGCCGCTGCCCCATTGCTCGGAACCGACTAAACTCCAGTCCTTCGTCGCCGTGGCAACCAGCCGGTTGCTGAACCATTTCTGCGTGGTGTAGAGGATGGTGGCGTTGAACAGGAACGGCTGGTCTGTCGCCTGCAGCGATTTATCGGATGCCACGAACAGGTTCGGACGGATTCCGATCATCGCCTTCGACCAGGTGAACGTGCTGTTCACCTGCAGGCCGTGCGACACGCGCTTCGTTGCTTTCACCTGGAGTGAGTCGTAGAAGGTCCGTCCGGTGGGCGAATTCTGCACCGCAATGGTGCTGAACTGCGGGAACGGACGGAGGGCATTGAGCAGCGTGTTTGTGGTGGCATAGCCGGGATAGGGCGAAATATTTCCGACGCGGCTAATGACGCCGGCGCTGCCAATGGAACTGCCGATCAGAAGATTGTCGGCGGCATTGGTATACGGCGAAAGACCAACCGCCGCGAAGGCCTGCGGAGAGACCTGATTCAAATAGCCCAGCGGTCCAAGAGTGGTCGACCCACTCCACCACACGCCGCGATTCCCTACGTAGGAGGCCTCCATCACAAAATTGCTGGTGATCTCGCGTTGGATCCCGATGCTCCACTGATTCTGGCGGGGGGGACGCGCGGCGCCGGGATCGAGGAAGCCGAGGAAGGTGGAACTGGTGGCTCCGGGAAGCGGCGTCTGACCAGGATTGAAGTTCGGCCATACCGGTTGCGGCACAGTTCCAGGAACGTCGACCGAGGCAAAGGCGTTGATGCCGGTGGGCGCATTGGTCAACTGACCGGTATTTTGCAGGCTGATATCCGGCGGGAATCCATAGGCGAAGCCCCAACCACCACGAAACACGGTTTTGGAGTTGATCTGGTAGGCGATGCCGAGCCGCGGACCCAGGGCATACGGATAATTGTGTACGAACGTGCAATGACACGTGGCCTCAAAGATCGCCGCTCCGATATGTCCGCCCGCAGCCGGATTGGGAACGTAGCCGAAATTCGCGGAGCGGCCGTGCTCCTCCTGCGCCGCAGTGGCGTAGTCCCATCGGACGCCATAATCCACGGTCAGATGGCGCGTCACCTTCCAGGAGTCCTGAATGAACATTGCCCATTGCGACTTGAACATGCGCGCATCGACGGGCGCGTACTGAGTGACTTGGGTCACGTCGCCCAGCAGGAAGTTGGCGTAGGGGAAACCAGCCGTGAACGTACTGGTGGTCAGCGCGGCCGGCACGCCCGTGGCGCCGGGGTTTGTCACGGTGCCGAGAGCGGAGTTCGGCACGCCGTTATTGGTTAACGCCGCAAAGTTCAGCCCGACACCAGTGGGCGGCGCAGTGATCTGCGCTTGCCACCAGGCTTCCGCCCCCACCTTATACGTGTGGTTGCCTTTCACCCACGTGAGGTTGGCGTTGGCGGACGGGCGCTCTGTGTGCGTATGTGTATGCGCCAAGGCGTTGCCGAGTTGTTGCATGCCGCCGAGCGAGATTGGGGCCGTCACGTTGCCGGCGATAATCGTCGGAAAATTGAAGCTACCCTGGCAGCCCGCGAGTTTCAGCATGGCGAGGCAGTCCACCGTTTTGCCGCTTTCGGTGTAGGGGCCGTCGTCATAAAAATAAATCATCGAGTACCCGACGCCGGCATGGGCGAGCAAAGTCGGAGTGATGCTGTAGTCGTAGTTCAGGCGCCAGGTCGGCCCGCCGATCGGAATGGAGCCGCGCGCGCCCGTCAACAAGTCCGGCAATCCGTCGGCGTTGCCATTGGGAGTGGTGAACTGGGCCGCCGTGTTGGTGTGGTGGTAATAGAATGCGAGGCGGTGCTTCGGTCCGATGATATGGTCGACTTTGATCGAGGGAATGTCGGTGATGCGCTCGCCCAAGTTATGGCCGCTGTAATTGTTCACCAGGTTGCCATTGGTCGGATTGGGCAACAGACTCTGCACCGCGTTGGCGAAGGGACTAAACCGCGCCGCGGGAACGATATTGTTGGTAAACGGAGAGGCCACGCCGACGCCGCCGACGGTGGTTCGGCTCGCGGGATCGAAAATCTCGTTAGCGTAAACCGGGTTACCCGCGGCATCGGTTGCGATCGGACCGGCCGGGACGTTGAGGGCTGGATTGAAATTCGCTCCTCCGTTCGGTGAGATCGCCGAAAAATCTCCGGCGCGGTACTTGAGAGTCGGCAACGTGTCAGTCGGGAACGTGAGCGCCTGATCTTCCTTGTAGCGCTCGTAGGAGAAGAAGAAGAAGGTTTTGTCTTTTCCGTTATAGATCTTTGGCAAGAGCACCGGTCCGCCGAAGGTGCCGCCCCAATCGTTGCGGCGGCTCGTGGGGCGGTATTTGCCGCCTTCGGGCGTGAAGGAATACGGAAGGCCGGCGTTCAGCGCCTCATTGACGAAGTATTCGAAACCGGTTCCGTGAAACTGGTTCGTTCCCGATTTCATGCTGATATTGAACAAGCCGCCGCCGGCCTGTCCGAATTCCGGCGCGTAATTGCTGGTCTGGATCGCCATTTCCTGAATCGCGTCGGCGTTCGGCATGTTCTGCATAATTGCGAAGGCCACGGTGTGATTAGTGTTGTCGAGGCCTTCGATGCGGTACGCGGCTGTGTTGGTGGGCGCGCCGTTCACGATCATGCTGAAGTTCGCGAAGTAGCTGACGCCCGGAAGGAACACCACCGCGTTATACGGATTGCGGATGCCGTTGCTTCCCGCGTTGGCGGTGCCGATTCCGAGAACAGGCAGTTCGTCCAGTTGACTCAGGGTGATGTTATGCGACATGTCGCCGGTCTCGGTCTTGAGGAGGGTGCCTTCCGCCGATACGGTGACGGATTCGGTGGAGGCCCCGACCTCGAGCGCGACGTCCAGGGGCAGTGTCTGTCCAGCATCGACCGTGAGGCCCGACCGGACCAGTTTCTTGAATCCGGGCGCCGAAACGGTGATGCCGTAGGGTCCAGGCGGCAGGCGAAGCACGGTGTAGGCGCCCGTATCCGTCGTTACCGTCGGATACGGTGCATTGGTTTCGGTGTTTCTTACTTCGACTGCTGCATTGGCGACGACGGCCCCAGCTGGGTCAGTGACCGTTCCGGTAATGGTGCCCGTGCCTGCCTGGCCGAATAAAGCGATGGACGATGCGAACAGACACAACACGACCGCGATATGACGCATGTAACCTCTCCTGTGTACAACTAACCCCGGTGAGCCGAAAAAGGCGCTTCGGGTAATGCTATAACTCGCGTGATGGAGAAGTCAAGTTCATCGGGCGTTCGCCGCAGTTCGGATTCTGGTGATATACTCGCCCCCATTGGGGGCTGGGTGCTTCCGCAAGCAGGAGGGTGAGGGTGAGGAAGAATCATGCGCGTATTCAGTTACTGACAGTCTGCCTGTTTGGCGCGACGGTGCTCGCTCAAACGACGGCGACGGTTTCCGGCACGGTTTCGGACCAAAGCGGCGGTGTCGTGCCGGGCGCCGAAATCGTCATCACGAACCTCGATACCCAACTGGGCAGAACGGCCAAGACCGATGCGGCCGGTCTCTACTACGTTCCCGCGCTCAGTCCGGGTAAATATAAGGTCACGGCCGCCGCGCCTGGTTTTGGAACAGTCGTTCAGGAAGAGCTCACTTTGACGGTGGGTTTGCAGCAATCCCTCAACTTTACTCTGCGGCCCCAGCAGATCTCCGAACAAGTGGAGGTTCAGGCGGAAGCAGCGGCGGTACAAACTTCCAATGCCAGCATCTCCGAACTGGTGGACAGCCAGAAAGTCAGGGCCTTGCCGCTCAACGGCCGCAGCTTCGATCAATTGATCTACCTCCAGCCCGGCGTCAATGTGGCCACCTCGGCAGGCAACAGCCCCAATCAGGGGCGTGGCGTCAAGTTCTCGGTGGGGGGAGCGCGCCTGACGTCCAATCTGTTCATGCTGGACGGGACAGACTTGAATGACTCTCAGAATTTTACTCCGGGCGGCGCTGGAGGTCAGTTGCTGGGCGTGGAATCCATCCTCGAATTTCAAGTGATTACGCACAATGCCAGCGCCCAATACGGCCGATCAATGGGGGCGATCATCAACGCGGTGAGTAAGTCAGGCACTAATGCCATACACGGCGATGCTTATGAATTCCTGAGAAACTCCGCGCTGGACGCCAAGAATTTCTTCGACGATCCTTTATCGCCGATCCCGGCGTTTGAACGGAATCAATTTGGCGGCGCAGTGGGCGGTCCGATCAGCCGAAACCACCTCTTCTATTTCGGAAATTACGAGGGGCTCCGGGAACGGCTGGGCGTATCAAAATTCGGTCTGGTACCGGACTTGAATGCCCGCAAAGGGATCATCGCCGGACAGAATCCCATTGCGGTGAAGCCGGGTGTCGAACCGTACCTGAACCTTTTTCCGGTCCCCAATGGGCCCAGCGCGGGCGCCGGTATCGCGACTGTGCGGTTCAGCCAGAAGCAGCCCACCCGGGGCGATTACGTCACGACGAAACTCGATTGGAGTGCCAACCAGAAGTATTCCTTCTACGCGCGCTACACATTGGATGATAGTGCCAAGGTGCGCCAGGATGCGCCCGACCATGTGCTCGGTCTTTTCGCGGAAGACGAAACACATCACAATCAGTACGTAACACTGGCTGGGACGCAAGTCATCTCGAACAACCTGTTGAACTCAGTCCGCTTCGGATTCAATCGTTCCGTGACGCTGGTCGATCTGCTGAATCAGGCCAATGTTCCCGCGGATCTCTCTTTCATTCCCGGCCAGCCGTTCGGACGCCTCGGCATTCGCGGCCTCTCCACGCTTGGCGCCACTATCAATGATCCGCGCTATTTCCGCATGAACAATTTCCAGCCTTCGGACGACTTCACGATCGTGCGAGGGCCGCATACCTTTAAAATCGGCGTGGCGCTGGAGCGGTTCCAGTGGAATACCGCGAACTTCAACCGCATCGGCGGAGATTATATTTTCGACTCGCTTTCGAGTTTCCTGCAGGGTAACGTGCAATCCGTGGTTGTGCCCTACCCGGGCAGCGAGCCTAACCGCGGTATTCGCGCCTTGATGTTTGGAACCTACTTTCAGGACGATTACCGCGTCTCCTCCCGCCTGACGCTGAATGTGGGATTGAGATACGAAATCACCACCGTGCCGACGGAAGTCAACGGGAAGCTCTCGTTCGTGCGCGACCCCTCGCAGCCCGTCCTCGAAAAGATCCAGCCGTTCAACGGGAATCACCGCAATTTTGCGCCGCGGTTTGGATTCGCGTGGGATCCCAAAGGGAACGGCAGCACTTCCATCCGGGGCGGCTTCGGGATGTACTACGACCAGATTCTGCTGAATGAATTTTTGAATCTCTTCGACCGTAACCCTCCGTTGTGGCAGACGGTCACCTTGAACGGAGCAGCGGCGCCATTTCCCCATCCCCTATCGGCGGCGATCGGAGCGCCGCAATTCACGCTGCAGAATCCCATGTATTACGACTTCAAGACGCCCTATCTGTACCAGTACAATCTGACTGTACAGAAGGCGCTCCCCGCCAAGGTAGTAGGTTCCCTCGCCTACGTCGGATCAACCGGACGGCACTTGATCCAGAGATATGACGCCAACACTCCGATTCCCACCAGGCTGGCGGATGGAACGCTGTTTACTCCCGCCAATGCGCAAAGGCGCGTACCGCAGTTCGGAGAATTGCAGACCAGACGGAATGACGGGCTGTCGTATTACAATTCGATGCAGGTTTCGCTGGTCCGCCGAAGCGGCAGCGGGCTTCAGTGGCAGGCCTCGTACACGTTCAGCCGTGCGATTGATATGAGCGGAGGCCTGTTCAGCGAGGAGGCAAGCAATGCCGCGGTAGGGGCCGAGATCCCGGATAATCTCTTCAACGAGCGAGGCCTTGCCAACTTCGATATCCGCCACAGTGTTGTGCTGAACGCACTATACGAGTTGCCATTTGGAAAATCGCTTCGCGGCGCCTCCCGCCAGATTCTTACCGGCTGGGGCGTCGGATCGATCGGGACATTCACCAGCGGCGTGCCTTTCACGGTGGAAAATTCCGCAAACCGGTCGCAAAATAAACTGTCGGGCGCCAGCTTCTCCGATCGTCCGAATCTGGTGGCGGGAGCCAGCACGAATCCCACCAGCGGCGTCTCGCGCGGATGCGCCGGCGTACCCGCAGGAACACCGGTAGGAACACCCACGCTGTATTTCGATCCGTGTGCGTTCGTGCCGCAGCCCCTGGGTACGTTTGGCAATCTCGGGCGCAATACTCTGATCGGACCAGGCATCGCCAGTGTGGACTTCTCGGTCACCAAGAACTTTCCGTTCTCGGAGCAGAAGAATCTCCAGTTCCGGGCGGAGTGCTTCAACATCGCCAACCATCCTAATTTCCAGGCGCCAAGCATCACGACGCGCCAGATATTTAACCTGGCCGGCCAGTTGTCTTCGACTGCCGGTGTCCTGACAGCGACGACGACTTCTTCGAGGCAGATCCAGTTCGCCCTGAAATTTACTTTCTGAGCAACTCGGCCGCGCGCTTGCGCTCGCGGCCGCTTGCTAAGTACGATGAGACTCCGGGCTGCTCGTTTCAGGGTATGCTAGCGGGAATGAGGTCGACCTGTCTGGCTTTCCTTTTTGTCCTGCCGTTGTGCGCGCAGGACGGCTCAGCCCTGTTTCAACAGCGGTGCGCGACTTGTCATGAGACGGGCGTCAATCGGGCTCCGCAGACCGCCGCACTGAAACAGATGTCCGCCGAAAACGTGCTGTTCGCGTTAAAAGGCGGCAGCATGGCGCAGCAGGGAGCGGGAATGAGTGAGGCGGAGCTGCGCGCCGTCAGCGAATTCGTCAGCGGGAAGAAGGTGGGCGAATCCCCGTTTCCCAAGGAGGCGTTCTGCGGGGGCACCCCCGCGCTTTCCGACCGGGCGCTCACCGAGCCGCGTTGGAACGGATGGGGCGTCGATGCGACGAACCATCGTTTTCAGCCGGCCGCGATGGCCCAACTTACTGCCAATGATATTCCGCGCCTCAAGCTAAAGTGGGCTTTCGCATTTCCCGGAGATGCGCGCGCCTTTTCCCAGCCAACTGTAGTGGGCGGGCATCTGTTCGTCGGGAGCGCCAGCCGGCGGGTTTACTCGCTCAATGCTTCGACCGGATGCATTTACTGGACAACGGAAACGGATGCCCCCGTGCGATCCGCGATCACGATCGGGCGGCGCGGGCGTCAGTGGACGGCATACTTCGGGGATCAGCGCGCGAACGCGTATGCGGTTGATGCAGTGACCGGCAAGGTTCTCTGGAAGGTTCGCGTGGATGAACATCCTCTCGCGATGATTACCGGAGCGCCTACCTTATATGAAGAACGCCTCTACGTACCGACTTCCTCCGGCGAAGAAGTAGGAGGCTCCGATCCGCGGTATTCGTGCTGCACGTTTCGCGGGAGCGTCACAGCGCTGGACGGCGCCACGGGCAAAACCATTTGGAAAAGCTATACCATCCCTGACGCGCCGCAGCCCACGCGCAAGAACCAGCAGGGCGTTCAACTTTACGGTCCTTCGGGGGCGGGGATCTGGTCGGCGCCCACCATCGATGTCAAAAGGCGCGTCCTGTACGTAAACACCGGCGACAACTATTCCGATCCGCCGGTCCGCACCTCGGATGCGTTTCTGGCGATGGATCTGGCCACTGGAAAAATTCTCTGGTCGCGTCAGATGACGGAAGGCGATGCTTTCGTCGTGGCGTGCGGCGGGCGGGGCGGCATCAACTGTCCGGAGGCCAACGGGCCGGATTTCGATTTCGGATCCTCGCCGATGCTGGTGGACCTGCCGAATGGGCGCCGCGCGCTGGTAGCGGGCCAGAAATCCGGAATGGTGCACGCCATCGATCCCGATCAGCAGGGCGAGGTGCTCTGGCAGACGCGCATCGGCCGGGGTTCTGCGCTCGGCGGGGTCCAATGGGGATCCGCAGTAGACGGCTCTAACGTGTACGCCGCGGTATCAGACGTGGCGGCCCGCCCGGCCGCAGCCGGTTCCACCGACTCGGATCCAAAAGTAGGCCCCGGCTTGTATGCGCTGAAGCTCGCGACCGGAGAACGGGTCTGGGCCACGCCGCACCCGCCATGCGATCGACCCGGCTGCCGGCCATCGCAATCGGCCGCCGTTACCGCGATCTCCGGTGTGGTGTTTTCGGGCTCGATGGACGGCCACCTGCGCGCCTATTCGATGGCTACGGGCAAAATCATCTGGGATGTTGACACTATCCGCGAGTACCAGACGGTGGACGGAGTTCCGGGAAAGGGCGGCTCCATTGATGGGCCGGGACCCGTTGTCGTTGGAGGCACGCTTTACGTAAATTCCGGCTATGCGTTCTTCGGCGCCACGGGCGGCAATGTCCTGCTGGCGTTTTCGGTGGACGGGAAATAGCGGCCGCTCCGCCTCAGGCGTAGATACCGGGCGCCTCGTGCCCGAGGCTCTGCACGTATTCCACATAAGAACCCGGGTAGACCACCGGCGTACGATCGGTGCCGCTTTCGCCGCCCAGTTCCAGGACCCGAGAGGCGAGACCGCGCAGAAAAGTGCGATCGTGCGAGACGAAGATCATGGTGCCTTCAAAATCCTTCAAGGCATCCACCAGCATCTCTTTCGTGGCGAGGTCCAGGTGATTGGTAGGCTCATCGAGCACGAGAAAGTTCGGCGGATTGTAGAGCATGCGCGCCATCGCAAGGCGGGATTTCTCGCCGCCCGAGAGCGCGCGGATGCGTTTGTCCACATCGTCGCCGGAAAACTGGAAAGCTCCGGCGAGCGTGCGCAGGGCGCCGAGGCCATCCTGCGGAAAATCTTTCTGTAACTGGTCGATGACGGTAAGGCCGGGATCGAGAACGTCGAGCGACTGCTGCGCGAAGTAGCCCATGATCAGGCTGGCGCCCAGCCGCACGTTGCCGGAATCCGGGTCCGCCGCGCCGGCGATCATTTTGAGCAGCGTGGTCTTGCCCGCGCCATTCTTCCCCATGACCGCCCAGCGCTCGCCGCGCCGGATAGTCAGGCTGAAGCCGTCATAGATGACGCGCCGGCCGTAGCGCTTGTGAACGTCTTCGAGCACCGCGACCTGGTCGCCTGAGCGGGGCGGCACGCGGAACTCAAACTTGACTACCTGCCGTTTTTTGGGCAGCTCGATCTTCTCGATTTTGTCGAGCGCTTTGATGCGGCTCTGCACCTGAGCCGCCTTGGCAGCGTGCGTTTTGAACCGCTCGATGAACCGCTGCTCCTTAGCGAACATGGCCTGCTGGCGCGCGAAAGCGGCTTGCTGGTTGCTCTCCCGGATGGCCCGCTCGCGCTCATAAAAATCATAGTCGCCCGAGTATGTGATGATCTCGCCGGAATCGATCTCGGCAATTTTCGACACGATGCGGTTCATAAACTCGCGGTCATGTGAAGTCATCAGCAGCGCGCCCTCGAAAGACTTCAGGAAGTGCTCGAGCCAGATGATGGATTCGATATCGAGGTGATTGGTGGGTTCGTCCATCAGCAGAACATCCGGCCGGCCAAGCAGCACACGGGCGAGGGCGACGCGCATTTTCCAGCCGCCGGAGAGCGCGCCGACGTCGCCATCGATCTGATCGTCGGCGAAACCGAGCCCGTGCAGCACCTCGCGCGCCTGGGCTTCGAGGGCGTACCCGCCGAGGTGATCGTACTCTTCCTGGACTTCGCCGTAATGCGCGAGGATGCGGTCAAGATCGTCCGCCTTGGCCGGGTCTTCCATGGCGTGCTGCAGCGCTTCGAGTTCATGATGCAGATCGCCGGCACGCCCGCTTCCCGCAATGGCTTCGTCGAGCACCGAGCGCCCCTGCATCTCTTCGACGTCCTGGCGGAAGTAGCCGATGGTCAGCCGCTTGGGGACTGAGACTTCGCCATCATCCGCGGATTCCTCGCCCACGATCATGCGAAAGAGGGTCGTCTTACCCGAGCCATTAGGCCCGACCAGCCCGACTTTCTCGCCCGGGTTCAACTGAAAAGAGGTTTCGACAAAGAGCAGTTGCTTGCCGTACTGCTTGTTAATGTTTGAAAAGGAGATCAAAGACCAACCTAGCAGACTGGCAGCAGGGCGGTCTTATACCTGTTCCCATTCTTTGTTCGCCGAAAGTAGAGGAGGCCCGTTACTGGAATCGGCCTTTGGGGAAGGGGCCGAATTTCGGGCCCACTCCGAATATTCGTCCGAGCTGGACCCATTTCGAGTGGGACGCCATTTTGATCTGAGCTTCGAGGATTGCGGCACATTCCCGCTCCCATCGGAGTTGCGCTTCCGAATCCCGCCACTGGTCGACGATCTGACTCCGCGCTATCCGGTCCCAGGTAAACGCTTCCTTACGCGCGATAAAAGGAACGGAAACATCGGCATCGAACCATATTCCGGCGCCGGGAATATCTTCAGCCAGAAAACAAACTTCGCGGAAACCGGAGGCGATCAGCTGGTTCCTGAGTTCCGGAGCGGCGAACTGGCGCATTTCGAGCGTAGAACCGGTTCCACCGTGAAAGATCAGCTGGTCGCGAACTTCCAGGCCACCATCGCGACGCCGGTTCACCAAGATGGTCGAGTCCCCCAGGCTAACTACGCGATACTCATGCAATTCGGGAAAGTGCTCCAGCGTTTGCGTTCCGGAGTGGCAGGGCACCGTGCCCACCAGGAATCCGTGCGGTTTCAACAGACGGCAGACTTCCTCCATCGCGCGCTCCGCCGGCGGCGATACGTGTTCGAGCACGTCCGCCGAGACGATAAAGTCGTAGGCGCCCGCGAGCTCGGCGTGGTTCTCCGTGAAATCGAACCGCGGTTCGCGGTCCAAGTAGGTATTGGTGTAGTCGAACTTCTCCGCCAAAGTCCCGGAGTAGCTCTCTTTGTCGGTCATGCCTAGAGCGCGAAGGGCTCTCAGCTTCGGAAACTCGATAAGCGGCAGACTCTGGCCGAACAGTTCCATGGACAGCAAGTGGATCAACACGCGCACGCGGACGTTGGATCCGCAAGCGCAGCTGGCCGGCTCGGTGGCGAAGTGCTCCACCTCGTTCCGGGCGCCGCAGATGTTGCAGACGAACGAGACCACTACGGGAGCGCATCCAGACGCGCGAAATGGGTGTAATCGATTTTCATGAAGTCCCCTGTTATTCGATGTTCCCCGAAGTATATTTGGTTCCGGCGACGAAGGTCAAGAGTCGCACCCGGTATTCGGCGCCAATACTGATACGCTGAAATTTGCCCCGTCATCCTCTTCTGAGGCCTTACCTCGCGCTGGTGGCGGTGTGTTTCTTCTGGGGCACCACGTACCTCGGTATTCGGATGGCTCTGGAGTCGTTCCCGCCGCTGGTGCTGGTATCGGCGCGTTTTCTGATCTCCGGATCGATCCTGACGCTGTTCGCTCTGGCGCGCGGCCTGTATGTGCCGCGCGGCCGCGAGCTGGCGTCCAACGCTTTGAGCGGACTTCTCCTTCTGGGAATCGGCAACAGTTGCCTGGTCTTTTCCGAAGTTCTCATCCCGAGCGGCATGGCAGGATTGATCACCACCATCTCGCCGTTTTGGCTGGTGGGGGTAGAAGCGCTGCTGCCGGGCGGCGAACGGCTCCATCTGCCCACCATAGGCGGTATGATCGTCGGGCTTCTGGGCGCGTCGCTGCTCTTTACCAACGATCTGGCGGGCCATGCGATCGACCGCAACGTGCTGGACGGCTTCCTGCTTTTGCAACTGGGTATGGCGGCCTGGTCGTTCGGATCGATCTACCAGCGAAGACAGACCGGTAAAGCTCATTCCGTGATTGCCGGCGGCGTGCAACAATTGGCCGCCGGTCTTATGCTGCTGCCCTTTGCAATCGGAATCGGCGAGCATCCGATTCACTGGAGCGCGCGCGGAGTAGCGGCCCTTTTGTACCTGGTGTGTTTTGGCTCGATCGTCGGCTACAGTTCGTACATTTACGTTATGGACCGGCTGCCGGTTGCGGTGGTCTCCATCTACTCGTACGTGAACGCCATCGTGGCGGTCGGACTGGGCTGGTTGTTTTATCGCGAGCCATTCGGGCTGAAAGAAGCGGCCGCGATGGTGGTTATTTTCGGGGCCGTAGCGGTCGTTAAGCGGTACTCCCGCGCGGCGCACTGACATTTTGATTACGCTTCGGCTTCTTCGCGCCGCAGCGCGAACCCTTGCTCGGCGATCTGAGCCATCAGGATCTCAGAGTTGTGGCCGTGCAGGCGGAAGATCTGGCGGACCAGATCACATACGCTTTCGTACCCGCGCTCAAAGAAGACGACGATGGACGGTCCGGCGCCACTCAGGGCGCAGCCCAGCAAACCAGGGGCGCGCAGCTTGAGAATCTCGTCAAGTCCCGGCACCAGGGCCGCCCGGTAGGGCTGGTGAAGGCGATCCTCCAGAGCGGCGGGAAATGCGCTGGTGGAACCGGTGGCCAGCGCCGCGACCAGCAAAGCGGCGCGCTGCACGTTGAACACGGCATCGCGGGCGCTGTAGCAATCGGGAAGCACGGAACGGGAATGCGATGTGGCCAACTCGAAGTCGGGCACGACGATGGCAACGTTAAACCGCCGCGGCAGGTCGAGACGCACGGCGCGGGCGACGCCGCCGGAATCGATGCCGCTGGCTACGATGGAGCCTAAAATGCAAGCCGCGACGTTATCGGGGTGTCCTTCTAAACGCGCCGCTTCATCGAGCACACGCAGGGGCTTCCATTCCAGTCCCAACAGCTGATCGGCGATGACCACTCCCGCGGTCAAGGCGGCGGCACTTGATCCGAGCCCCCGGCCGAGGGGAATGTCGTTGTCAATTTCGAGCTGGATGGGCGGCATCTCGAGGCGATGATTTTCAGCCACGGTGACCGCGGTGCGCCAGATCAAGTTGTCAGGCCCGACGGAGATGCGGCCGGTATCCCGTCCCACGACGCGAATCGACAGCGCGCCGCTGGCGCGGAAACGGCAAGTCAGGTACACGCCAAAGGCGAGGCCCAAAGTGTCGAACCCGGGCCCGAGATTGGCGCTCGAGGCCGGCACTCTGACCGTAAACCATGACATAGATTGAGATTATAGCGTGGCTTCAGGATGAGCCCCTCTGAAGACGTACTTTCCTGTATCCTCCTATCAGCGTCCGCAATGCCTGAACTCGAATTTACGACGATGAAGGATGAACGGGGGACCGCCGAAGTCCTCGCAATGATGAGCGCGCTCTACACCGAAGACCAACCATCGGTCAACACCGATCGGTTTCCGCTCACGATCGAGCGTTTGCTTCGGGAGCCGGATCGAGGCCGCATCATCCTGTTTCAGGAAGGCGGATTGTTGCGCGGCTACGCGTTGTTGATCCCGTATTGGAGCAATGAATTTGGCGGCACACTTTTGTTTGTCGATGAACTGTTTGTGGCGCCGGAGGCGCGCAGCCGCGGCATCGGACGCCGCTTCTTTCAATTCCTGAATGAGCAAAGACCTTTCGACGCCGTAGCGCTGGCTCTGGAGGTGAGCCCGCACAATACACGGGCGCGCCGCTTCTACGAATCGATGGGATTCAGCCTGCGTCGAAACGCGCTCCTGACTCGGGCGTTTCCGCGGTCCGGAAAATGAAACGACAAGACCGGCACGGGCCGCGGCCGGCGGCTTACTTGATCTCCAGGATTTCCTTTTCCTTGTTTTTGGAGGCCAGGTCTATCTTGCCCATGTAAACATCCGTGAGCTTTTGGATTTCCTCATGGGCCCGCTTGTCTTCATCCTCGGTGATTTTCTTGTCCTTCAGCAGCTTCTTCACGGATTCGTTGCCGTCGCGCCGGATATTGCGAACCGATACGCGGTGATGCTCGGCGGCCGCATGCAGCTTTTTCACCAGTTCCTTACGGCGCTCCTCGGTGAGCGGGGGAATGGGAAGACGAATGACCTTGCCGTCATTGGCGGGATTAAGGCCGAGATCCGAGATGCGGATTGCCTTTTCGATAGGTCCGATCTGCGAAACATCCCACGGCTGGATGGTAATCAGGGAAGGCTCGGGAACGTGAAGGTTAGCGAGTTGATTGAGCGGGGTGGGCGTCCCGTAATAGTCCACGCGGATCTGATCGAGGATGGTTACCGAGGCGCGCCCGGTACGGATCGATGCCATCTCATGCTGCAGGTCCGAGAGCGCTTTCTCCATCTTTGATCTTAAATGCGCTTCGACCTCTTTCACCGAATTGAAACTCGGGGTGACGGGGGCGGTCGATTGCTCTGTTTTCATAAGCGGTTGTCTCCGAAAATCCGGCTAATGCCGGCAATTCCCCTGCCGACACTCCGCATTATAACTCGCGGTGGCTGTCAACCCATTCCAAATGCGGAACTTGCTGCAGTTGACGGAAACCGGCTGATATTCTGGAAGCATCGCTTCAGACTTTGCATCCAACCTGCGCGTGGTGATGGTGGCGACCCGGAACCCGGTGAATCTGGGCGCCGCGGCGCGCGCCATGGCGAATTTCGGATTTCGGCGGCTGCGCGTGGTGAATCCGTACGAAGTCGCGTTTCGGGAAGCGCGTTCGGCGGTGGGTGCGGCACCATTGCTGCGGGCGGCGGAGGAGTACCAGACGCTTCGCGAGGCGGTGGCGGATTGCCGGCTGGTTGTCGGGACGACCTCGGTGGGTCATCGCGAGTTGCAGCATTCCGTCCGGCGGCTGGAATATGGCGCGCGCCTGATTCTGAAGGCGCTGGCCGGCGGACCGGTGGCGCTGCTGTTCGGCTCGGAGAAATTCGGGCTTTCCAACGAGGACATGAGCCATTGTCAGTGGCTCATGCGAATCCCGACGGTAACCCAGAACCTCTCGATGAATCTGGGGCAAGCCGTCGCGCTGTGTCTCTACGAACTGGCGCGCGATTCCAAAGCGGCTACAGCGCGGCCGGAGAAGATCCAGCCCGCTTCTTCTGTCGAGACCGAGCAGCTCACCGCGCTCCTGCTGGAGGCGTTGCGGCTCAGCGGGTACGTGAATCCGGTGACCGCAGGATCGACTGAGGAGAAGGTGCGGCGGCTGGTCCGGCGGCTCAATATTGCCGGACGGGACGCGCCGGTATTGCTGGGAATGCTGCGGCAGATCCTGTGGAAGCTGAGCTGACGGCCCGCTCGCGAATGTTTTCGAGCACCATATGATGGACCTCGTGGATGATATGGTCGGACCACAGCCGCCAGTATCGCGCGGGCGCCAAGTGGTGCTGATACCAGGTAGTGGCTTCGAGACGGGTTCCACCGCCGGCGAGAACAGTAAGGCGGAACTCCCCCTGCTTTGACACGAGAAATCCATCCAAGTGCGGCGGATGAATTTGAGCGTACGGCGTCCACTCCTGCATGGGCAGCGGATTGGAGGCGACGCGGAAGCGGAGCTGGCGGCGGTCGTTCCAGATAAGCACGGGCTCGACGAGTTTGCCGGTGGAAAAATCGCAGTAGCGGATCGCGGAAGGACCGACCCCCTCGATGTGGGAAGCGAGCGGGTAGGCCACGCCGGACCGGAATATCGCATTGGAAGGCGGCGGCAGCTTGGCCGGCTGCAGGATGGTTTGCCAAACGCGCTCGGGTGAGGCGGGCACATCGATCGCGGTGGTGACGGCGAACAGTTCATTCGCGGGAAGCAGCACTCGTTCTACGCCCGCGCCGAATGGCGTGAGGCCCGCAATCAGCAGGAAGGCCGCCGGGTGACGCCCAACTTGCGAGCGGTAGATCAGGTAGGCGAGCCCGCCGCCGACGATCGCGAGCGGAAGGGCGATCGGGAGTGCCATCAGAAGGCAGACGAGGCCCTCGACGGCGCACGCGATCAAGGCCACTCCGAGCAGGAGAATAGAAAGGACCGAGGCCATGACAGCGTCTCCGGAGTCAATGGGACGACGCTGTGCGAGCAGGAGTGTGGCGAGGAATCCTGTGACTGCCGGGACCAAGACGAACAGGGCCCAGCCGTACTTAACATCTGCGCTCGTGCTCACCACAACAGCGAACACGCCGAAGGGAACGGTCATCACCGCAGCCCAAAACGAACTTGCCCACAGAGATTGGGAGAATTCGCCCTGTGGTTTACGCCAGCCATAGATAGCGACGGCTGCAATCGCGATCAGTATGATCGACAGAACGATAATTGTCGGGCCTTCGCTGGGCGCTGCCGCGGGCTTCCAATGATACGGCGGCACATAGTTGAAAATTCCCTGCGAAACCCCGGCCGCATTGGCAATCAGCCGAAGAGAGTTGTGGACCACACCGGCCATCATTACGAGGATCACAGCTCGTCGCGCGGTCATACGTTGCGGCCTCCTTTGACGCCGAGAAGTTTTTTGAGTTTTCCACGGAGCCGCGTGAGGCCCGGCAGGGCGCCTTTTGGGAGCTTCTGCAAATCTCCGTAAAACGAGGTCATGGTGTCGAAAAAATCGAGCATCCCGGTGATGCGTTCGGCAGTGTAGCCTTCGGTTTCCACGTTGATGTCGTTCAGACAACCGCGCAGCATTTCCACGGTGGGATCGACTTCACGACGCTTGCGCTCGGCCACGATGATTTCGAACATCTGCCAGACGTCTTTCATAGACTCGAAATGATCGCGGCGATCGCCGAGGACGTGGGTCACACGAACAATGCCCCAGCCTTGAAGCTCGCGCAGGCTATTGCTGACGTTGGAGCGGGCTACCGAGAGCGTGGCGGAAATTTCTTCAGCCTGCATCGGGGTTGGGGAGAGATAGAGCAGGGCGTGAATTTGGGCGACAGTGCGATTGATGCCCCAGCGGGCGCCCATCTCGCCCCAGTGGAGGATGAAGCGCTCCTGTACGGGCGTTAACTTTGTGTCAGGCATTTCTGTAAAAACAGAAATAACAGAATGGGCGGACGGTGTCAAGGGGGGGGGCCGGCCGAGCCCGGAGGGCCCAGGTTGCCGGCGTTACTGGCCGAAGCGGCCGCGGCCTTCTTTTTTGGGAGGCGTGGCGCCGCTGAAGGTTAGAGTGACGTCGGCGGTGTGGTCCTGGCCATTCACCTTTACGTCGGATTTGGTGTTGCCCAGATTGTCGAACAGGCCTTCTTCGCGGATGCGGTTCAGAAAGATTTGCGGGTACTCGGGATTGAAGGGTTTGGCTTCCTTGAGCGTCCAGATCCGGCGCATTTCGAATTCGCCATTCAGATCCAGGCCGGCGATCGTGAGCTTGCCCATGGTGAACTGCGGACCGGGATCGATGCGCACGGCAACTTGCACGGTTTTCTTGGTGTCGTCGAGAATTCGGTTCGGCGTCAGCTTGGCCTCGAGGTAACCGGCACGGCGCAACGAAAGGCGCATTTTTTCGAGCCCTTCATTCACCTGATCGAAGTTGGCCACCTCCTCGGTTTTGAAGCCGCCGGTTTTGATGAGAGCGTCCGGACTCACGGGACTGGCGCCGTCGATGGTCACCTTCGACAACTGAAACGTTTCGCCTTCGTCCACCGTGACAAAGACGTGCAGGCCCTGTACGTCTTTGACGGGTTCGGTGCGCACTTGCGGAAATTTGACGCGAAGATAGCCGCGCGCCTCGTATGCGGGACGTACGGCCGTGTCCAGGAGTTCGCGAAACCGCTCTTCGGTGTAAGGCTGGCCGATCGCCACGCCGCCGATGGCATCGCGGAGCACGTTTTGTGGAACGCCTTTATTGCCGTCAAAAGTGACTTGCGCGACGGATGGGTAGTTGCGGGCGGGGCGGAAGACGATTTCGAATTGATCGGTTCCCGCCGGCATGAGCCGCGCCGTGAGCTTCTCCGAATTACCTTTCGTTGCGACGTACTCCTGGATCCAACCGACATAGCGGTCGAGGACCGCCTTCGTCGCAGGCATTTTCTTTGACGAGAACAGGGGATCTTTGGCGCGCAGGGTTTGTTCGATCTCCGAGGCCGGCACGCCCAACGCCTCGAATCGAACCGGGTAAGCCGGGTTGACCTCGGTAACCTGGAAAGTGGCGACGTAGCCTTTCTGATTGGGCCCGGGCTCGAATTTGTAGCCCACGGTTTCGAAGGCCCCGCTGGCGACGAGGCGGTCCCGGGCGGCTTCGAACTCTTCCTTGCCGGCGAACTGCCCAAGTTTCAGGCCGGCCACCGCCAGGATCTGGTCCGCCCCATAATTATGGTTACCCTCGACCAGCAGGGTCTCGATGGGCCATTTGGTGGGGGCGGGCGTTTCCGTCTTCTTCGGGGCTCCCTTGCGGGCGGCAGTCCGCGCCTGGG
This sequence comes from uncultured Solibacteraceae bacterium, assembly GCA_964554945.1. GTDB lineage: Bacteria > Acidobacteriota > Terriglobia > Bryobacterales > Bryobacteraceae > PSRJ01. Next base: position 22,524 of record CAZKQQ010000039.1, read on the forward strand.
CGAATCCCAATCCGGGCGCCAGCATCAGAACAATGAGGAGCCATTTCATATCTTTATGTTAGACGCACCGCATGAGAAGACGGTGACAGCAGGTAGAATGGAAAAAGTGTCCTACGATTTGATTGTGATCGGGAGCGGTCCGGGGGGTTACTCCGCGGCCATTCGCGCCGGCCAATACGGCCTGAAGACGGCGCTCGTTGAAAAGCAAGCTAAGTTAGGCGGAACCTGTCTGCTGGTGGGCTGCATTCCCACCAAAGCATTGCTGCAGACCGCCGATGTCTGGGAGCGATTCGTCCATGCCGATAAAGAAGGCATCCAGTGCGAGAACCCGCGGCTAGACTATCCCAAAGTGAAAGAGCGGAAGGACGGCATCGTCAATAAGCACTCCAACGGAGTCGGAATGCTGCTCAAACGCGCCAAGGTGGAGCGCATCAGCGGGTACGCAACGCTGAAGGGGCAGGGCAGAGTAGAGGTGAAGTCCGATGCGGGTGTGCAGACATTGGAGGCGAAGAACATAATCATTGCGACCGGGTCGGAGGCGCGTATGCTGCCGGGGTTGCAGCCGGACCCCGAAACGATCCTGACGAATATCGAGATTTTGAACCTGACGGAGGTTCCGAAGAACCTGATCATCATCGGGGCCGGAGCCGTTGGGGTGGAATTTGCGTCGATCTTCCGACGGTTTGGGACCGAAGTCGTCGTCATCGAGATGCTGCCGCGCATCGTGCCTGTGGAGGATGAGGACGTATCCAAGGAACTCGACCGGGCATTCCGCAAGCAGAAGATCCGGGTAGAGACGGGCGCGCGCGCCGAGAACATTCAGAAGGCCGGCAAGTGCGTGCGGGTGACGTTGACCACCAAGGACGGCAAGCAGGAACAGCTCGAGGCGGAAAAGCTGCTGGTGGCGGTGGGGCGCAAACCGAATACAGAAAATATCGGGCTGGAAAACACGCGGGTCGAACTGGATCGCGGGTTTATTAAAGTTGGACCGTACCAGGAAACCGGCGAGCCGGGCATTTACGCGATCGGCGACGTGGTGGCGGGAACGCCGCAGTTGGCCCATGTGGCCACGATGGAGGGCATGATCGCGGTGGCGCATATGGCGGGGAAACCGGCCACGCCGATTAACAAGAACCGCATACCCGGCTGCACGTACACGGAGCCGGGGATCGGCAGCGTCGGCCTGACCGAGGCGCAGGCGCGCGCCCAAGGATTTCAGGTGCGGGTGGGCCGGTTCCCGTTTGCGGGCAACAGCCGGGCCACGATTCTGGGAAAGCACGAAGGCTTCATCAAAGTGGTTTCCGACGAAAAATACGGCGAGATTCTCGGGGTCCACATCATCGGCCCGGAGGCGTTCGAACTGATCGCCGAAGCGGTGACGGCGATGAACGCCGAAGCCACCGTGCAAACCATGATGCAGACAATCCACGCTCATCCGACGCTCTACGAAGCGGTGGGCGAAGCATTCAACGCCGTCTACGGTCTATCGATCAATGCGTAGCTGCCAACTGAAGGAACTCGGACGCATCGGTTACGGCAAGGCGTTCGAACTGCAGCAGCAGCTTGTCGCGGAGCGGAAGCAGGGGCAGATTGGCGATCAGCTTCTGCTGCTGGAGCATCCGCACGTGGTGACGCTGGGGCGCAACGGACGGATGGAGAATCTGCTGGCGAGCGGGGAGATCCTCAGCCGGGCGGGCGTTTCGTTCTATCCGACCGATCGGGGCGGGGACATTACTTACCACGGTCCGGGCCAACTTGTGGGGTATCCGATTCTGGATCTGCGGGAATGGAAGCGCGATGTTGTCGGTTACGTGCGGGCAATCGAGCAGGTGATTATCGACACGCTGGCGGATTATGGGATTGATGCCGGCCGCATCCCGAAGCTCACGGGCGTGTGGGTGGAGGAGCGGAAGATCGCGGCGATCGGGGTGCATATCAGCCGGTGGGTCACTTCGCACGGATTTGCATTGAATGTGAACACGGATTTGAGCTACTTCCAATACATTGTCCCCTGCGGCTTGACCAAGCCGGTCACATCCATGGCTCACCTGGGATGCGCCGCGGACCTAAGCGAAGTGTCGCGAAGTCTGGCCAATCATTTTGGCCGCATTTTTGACTGTGAAATGCTGCTGGAGACGCCGGTGCTCGCAGCGCCAGGAAAGTGAGAATCATTTATGACTGATGTCGTGATGCCCCAAATGGGCGAAAGCATTGTAGAAGGCACGCTGACGAAGTGGCTGAAAAAGCCGGGCGAGCACGTGGAGCGCGACGAGCCGTTGTTCGAGATTTCGACCGATAAAGTGGATACGGAGATTCCGTCGCCCGCGGCAGGCACGCTGTCGGAAGTGCTTGTGGAAGAAGGCAAGACGGTGGGGATCAACACCATCGTGGCGCGGATCGAAGACGGCGGCAATGGAGCGGGAGCACGTCCGAAAGCCGCGCAGCAACCGGCGCAGCGGGCACAGGCGGCGCCAGCTCCGCCTCCACGGCAAGCCGCTCCGCAAGTGGAGACTCCGACGATGGAGACTCCGACTCAGGAGACGGTCCAGCCCTCGCCCGGGGCGCATCAGGTGGAGGATACAGCGCCTGCTACCGGGCCGCTATCTCCGCTGGTTCGCAAGATGGTTCGCGAACACAATATCGATTTGAGCCGTATCACGGGAACCGGGTCGGGCGGGCGGATCACGAAGCAGGACATCGAGGCCTATCTGGCGCAGCCGGCTCAGCCTGTGGCAGCGCGGCCGGCAGCACCACAACCGGCTGCACCGCCCGCAATCTCCCGGCCGGCCGGGGGTAAGGCCGCCGGCGCTACAGAAGCGCCGCTGGCGCCTGTCGGCCAGGCCAGGACGCGCATCGAGCCGATGAGCACGATGCGGATGAAGATCGCCGAACACATGGTGCTGTCCAAGCGGACTTCGGCGCACGTGACCACCATCCACAAAGTCGATATGACGAAGGTGGCCAAGATTCGCGAGCGTCTATAGGCCGGCTTCCAGGCGCAGTACGGCTTCTCGCTCACTTATCTGCCGTTCATCACGCGGGCGGCTGTGGTGGCGCTGCGGCAGTATCCGATCGTGAACGCGTCGATCGACGGTAACAATATCCTCTATCACAACGAAATTAATATCGGGATCGCGGTGGCCCTGGACAACGGGCTGATCGTGCCGGTAATCCGCAATGCCGATGAAAAGAATGTGACGGGGCTGCAGCGGTCCATCGTCGATCTAGCAGCGCGGGCGCGGGCGCGGCAGCTCAAGCCGGAGGAAGTGCAGGGCGGCACGTTCTCCATCACAAATTTCGGCAGCTTCGGTAGCGTAATCGCGACGCCGGTGATTAACCAGCCGCAGGTCGCGATTCTGGGCGCCGGGATGGTGGAGAAGACGCCGGTGGTGATCGATGATGCGATTGCGATTCGCTCGATCAGTTATCTGTCGCTGACGTTCGATCATCGGTTGATTGACGGCGCGCTGGCCGATCAATTCGTGGCGAAGGCGAAACAGGTGCTCGAGGACTGGTCGGAAGACGTGCTGTGAGCGCTGAACGGGCTCACGTTACCGGACGCGGCCAGTGGGCACTCTGCTTCGCAATCACAACGCTGGTTTCAGGCGGGGCTGCCCAGGGGGTGCATCCGCTGACTCCGTTGAGCGCGAGCGAAATCCGGACGGCAGCCAGGATCCTGCGGGGCTCGGGCCGCATGCCAGCCGATGCCGAGTTTAGCGTGTTGACGCTGGATGAACCGCCCAAAGAGGCGGTGTTGCGGGGGACGCCTACACCGCGGCGCGCCTTGGCTGTCATTTACGATCGCGCGGCGAACCGGACATTTGAAACAGTGGCCGATCTCGCGGCTTCGCGCGTGGCTTCGTGGAAGGAGATTCCCGGGGCACAGCCGCCGATTACCGGGGAGGACTCGGAACGGGCGGAGCGGATTGTGCGGAACGATCCGCGATGGGCGCAGGCGATGCGGGAACGGCGCATCCGAGACTTGAACGATGTAATCGTGGTGATCTGGTCGGCCGGCTATTTCGCGCTGCCGGGAACCGAAGAGGGCCGGATCGTTCGCGCGCTGACCTACCATCGCGGAGATGACGGAAACTTCTTTGCGCACCCAGTGGAGGGCGTGGTGGCGCATGTCAACCTGACGACGCGCCAGATCATCGATTTTGTAGATATCGATCGGGATGCCCCGGTGCCGGGCCAGAATGCCAGCCTGGAGGCCGAATCGTTTCGCGCGGCGCCCGTACCGCTCGCAATCACACAGCCGGGGGGACCCGGGTTTGTGGTCGAGAACGGCGAAGTTCGGTGGCAAAAGTGGCGATTTCGCTATGCGCTGGAGCCGCGAGAAGGGTTGGTGGTGTACACGGTGGGATATGAAGACGCCGGCCGTGTGCGTTCCATTCTCTATCGAGGATCGTTGTCGGAAATGGTGGTGCCATATGGAGACCCGGGTGCCGGCTGGTTTTTTCGCAACAGCTTTGATGCAGGAGAACTAGGATTGGGAGTCACGGCGAGCCGGTTGCGGCCGGGCGTAGATTGCCCGTCCAATTGCACGGTCTTCAACGGGGTGATAGCGGATTCGGCGGGCGAACCGCGCACGATTCCACGCGCAGTGGGGTTGTACGAACGCGATGGTGGGATCGCCTGGAAGCACGGAGCGGAGGCGCGCCGGGCGCGCGACCTGGTGCTTGGATTCGTCTCTCAGGTCGGCAACTACGATTACGCGTTCGACTGGATCTTCCACCAGGATGGCACGCTGGAGGTGCGGGTCGGGCTGACCGGCATCATGGCGGTCAAGGCCGTGGCGAGCGGACGCGACGATCCCTACAGCCACATGGTAGATAAGAATGTCGCGGCTCCGCATCACCAGCACTTCTTCACGTTCCGACTGGATATGGATGTAGACGGAGCGAGCGCCAACCGGGTGATTGAGTTGAACAGCGCGGCGGTTCCGGCAGGTAAGAACAATCCGTACGGCGGTGCGTTCACGATGCAGGAGACGGGGCTGCGGAACGAACGCGACGCCCAACGCAACCTGAACCTGACCACGAGCCGGCGTTGGGTGGTGGTGAATCCAACTGCCAAGAACGCGCTGGGTCATGAGACGGGTTATGCGCTGGTTCCGGGCACGAATGCGATCCCGTTCGCCGCGGCGGACTCGTGGGTACGCAAGCGGGCCGGGTTCCTGAACGCGCATGTGTGGGTCACCCCTTATCAGATTGGGGAGCGGTACGCAGGTGGCGATTATCCTAATCAGAGCCGGGGCGCGGATGGACTCACCAAGTGGACGGCTGCAAACCGGCCCATCGACAACACAGACGTGGTGCTGTGGTACACGCTGGGAGTCACGCATAATCCGCGGCCGGAAGACTGGCCCGTGATGCCGGTGGATACGGCGGAATTCAAATTGATTCCGTGGGGATTCTTCACGCGCAACCCGGCGTTGGATCTGCCGCCCTCACGGTAGATGGACTCACAAGCGATGGAATCCAGGATCGACGGCCGGCGCGCGCGATACGCGGCGTTTCTGCTGCTGGACAGCGCAATCACGCGGTCCATCGCGGATCCGGGGAAGCGGGTGCTCCGTCCGCTGGATGCCGAAGGTCCGCTGGGAATCCTTAAACGCGTGGCGCGGATCGCGCTGGCGGTGAATGACAACGCAGAGTTTCGGCGCGCACTCTCCACAGACTCCTTTAGCCCGCCTGAATAACGCAGGCAGATAGATTGAAACGGTTCTCAGCCTCCTCGCGACGCTACAATGAGGCTGAACTGCGATGGGAAACTCCTTGAAGCTTCGTTCGGATGCCGCCCTGGATTTTCTGTCTTTAGGCGCCTTGGTCCACCGGCTGGATCCCGGGTTAATGCCGTTTCGCAAGGCCCACGAGTGTCAGATCCACGTGAGCGGCGGCGAGTACAACTGCGCTGCAAATCTATCGGATTGCTTCGGGTTGCAGACTGCGGTCGCGTCGGCGATGGTGGACTATCCGATCGGCGAGTTGATTGCCGAACGCGTCAAAGCCATGGGAGTCAAGCCCTTCTATAAGCGCTTTGTGCATAACGGTGTCAACGGTCCGAACATGGCGGCTGTCTATAGCGACCGTGGGCATGGCGTGCGCCCGCCGGTAGTCTTTTACAACCGGTCGAACGAGGCGGCCGCGCAACTGAAGCCGGGCGACTTTGACTGGAAATCCATCTTCGGAGCTGGAGTGCGCTGGTTCCACAGCGGCGGCATTTTTGCCGCGCTGTCGGCGACCACGGGCGAACTGATTCTGGAAGGGATGCAGGCGGCCAAAGCGGCGGGAGCGATTGTCTCGTTCGATCTGAATTATCGCGAGAAGCTGTGGAACCTGTGGGGCGGCCGCCAGCGCGCCGTCGATGTGATGCAGCACATTGTCAAACACGTCGATGTCTTGGTGGGCAACGAGGAAGACTTGCAGAAGGGACTCGGCATTGCCGGGCCGGACGTGGCCGGTTCCTCGCAACTCGACCCGTCGAGTTTCCTCGCCATGATTAACGGAGTAGTAGACCGGTATCCGCAAATTTATGCCGTGGCGACCACGCTCCGGGAGGTGCGCTCGGCGAGCCGTCATCAGTGGGGCGCTGTGGCCTGGGTCAACGGTAACAGCTATGCCAGCCCGACGTGCGAATTGGACGTGCTGGATCGCGTGGGTGGCGGCGACGGGTTTGCGTCGGGATTCTTCTATGGCCTTCTGGCCGGCGAATCTCCGGAGCAGGCGGTGCGGCTCGGCTGGGCACATGGCGCTCTGCTTACGACCTTTCCGGGCGACACCACCATGGCTACGCTGGACCAGGTACGGGCCTTTGCGCAGGGAGGCTCGTGCCGGATTCAAAGATAAGCTCATTTTGTTGAGCAAAACCAAGGATTCTCCTTACTAACTGTAGTAAGTGTTGCCTTCCAGGCGCTGTTTCCCGGACCATTGGAAAGGAGGCAAACCATGGGCCTGCGCAGCTTTCTCGAACAGCAGTTCATCGACGTTATTCATTGGACGGAACCCGACACGGGCGTGCTCGCCTACCGGTTTCCCATGGCGAACATGGAAATTCAGTGCGGCGCCCAGTTGACCGTGCGCGAGTCGCAGATGGCGGCATTCGTGAACGAGGGCAGGATTGCTGATGTCTTCGGGCCGGGGCTGTACACGCTCACCACGCGCACGCTGCCGCTGCTAACGGACCTGAAGAACTGGGATAAGGAGTTTCAGTCGCCATTCAAGAGCGATGTGTTCTTTTTTTCGACGCGGCTGCAGATCAACCAGAAATGGGGCACGGCCACGCCGATTACCATTCGCGAGAAGGAATTCGGCGCGATCCGCGTGCGCGCTTATGGTATCTACTCGTACCGCATCACTGATCCGCGGGCCTTCCTTAAGAACGTGAGCGCAACGCAGGAGGTTTACCACGTCGACGATCTGGAAGGCCAACTGCGGAATACTATCGTGGCCAAGATGACGGAGGTGATCGCGCCGGTCGAGGTGCCGTTCCTGGATATGGCGGCCAATCAGGGCGAGTTGGCACGCAAGGTGACTGAGCAGCTAAAGCCCGCATTCGCGGCGCTGGGACTGGGTCTGGAAGCATTCGTGATCGAGAATCTCTCTCTGCCTGAAGAACTACAGAAATTTCTGGATCAGCGCATCAGCATGAACATTGTGGGGGACTTGGGGAAATACACGGAGTTCTCGGCGGCGCAATCGATTCCAATCGCGGCGGCGAATCCGGGAGGTGGCGGAGCCGGGGCCGGGGTAGGTTTGGGGGCCGGCATCGCGATGGGCCAGACGCTCATGAACGCGGTGAAGACGGGATCGAACTCGGCCGCGCCGCCATCGGCCGAGACCAAGTTCTGCCTGGAGTGCGGGAAGCCGATGCCGCGTCCGGCTAAGTTCTGTCCGGAATGCGGCAAGCCGCAGCCGCAAAGCTGAGGGCACGATGAACTGTCCGGGCTGTGGCGCTCCGATGCGTCTTGAGGAGAACGAGGAATCGCTGCGCTGCGAATACTGCCGCAGCGTCTACACGCCGGAGCCAAACGACGAAGGAGTCCGCCGGCTGGGAAAGGCGTCGGAGTTGGCCTGCCCGGTTTGCGCAGTGGCGCTGGAGCAGGCTGCGCTTGCCGGCCATCGAATCCTTTACTGCGCCCGGTGCCAGGGAATGCTCGTCCCGATGAACGACTTCCTCGCGCTCATCGAAGAACTGCGGTCCCACCACGGCGGCGCTGAAACTGTTCAGCCGCCTGCGGACCGGACGGCCCTGCAGCGCCACGTCAATTGTCCGAAGTGCCGCGTGCAGATGGACACGCACTTCTACGAAGGCCCCGGAAACATTGTTATTGACGACTGTTCCCATTGTTTTCTGAACTGGCTGGACAAGGGCGAAATGATGAAAATCGTGCACGCCCCCGACCACCTTTACGCAGAAGACAGGCTCAACCGGTGAAACTTTCAAGATCGAATGATGCGCTGGCGAGAGCTAGAGCCAGTAGAGGAGGCGTTCGCGGAGTAATCTACAATAGGAGATCTGAGCTGCCAAAGGGAAGGAGCGTTCAATGAACGACTGGGTATATGCGCAGGGCCATGCATCGGAGCAACTGGCGCGACTGCATTATTTTTCGATGCTGAAGCAGGCCCCGGGGGGCGCCGAGGTCGAGTTCACGATTACCGTGAAGGAGTTCGCAACGCCGAAGGATGGAGCGCTGGTGTTTTTCGCCCAGTCGGACAAGCAGACGAATCAGGGAGTGGCGCCGTATACGCCGTGTGGTTGGGGAAAGACGCTTCTCGGGGCATTGCAGGAGTGTGTTCGAGAAATCAATCGTTTCCCATATCAGGAACTAGAATCGCAGGCCGCCAAGGCCTGAATTGCCGCAGTCCCTCGCCTTGCGCACGGCTCCCCAACGGAGGGCCGCACAACGCACTCTTGTACGGAGAAAGGGTCCTTTCTCAACCGCAATGGATTAGCTCGCTAATTGTTTCCAGGTCTCCAATTGCGCGTGGAGTTCGTGAAGACGGCTTTCAAGCCGTCGCAGCTCCGGAGAGGGAAGCGCGCGCACGAGAGCCATTAGGGTGAAGGCTTGCGCATATGCCGTTTCTACCCGCTCATGGTCTCCACTCCGAACTTCCTGAAAACCGCGTTTTATCGCGTTCTCGAGCAAGGCCCGAAGATCGCGATCCGTTTTCAATCGAAGCTCGTTGAGCGTTTCGCTAGGCTTTCGAATCGGCGTCGGTCTGATCTCATTCCACATATTGCGCCTACCATGTATAGACGTACGCAGTATATGTTTGTTAGTTCGATAAACGTGCGACGTGGGCAAGTCCTTTCTCCGCCGTCTCTAGCTTCCCCAAATCGCGCTCTCTCGACCCATTTCTAAATCGTACGACGTGCCTCTTCCACGGTGGTCACCGCGAGGCAAAAGATCTGTAAAGTCCAGACTGATAGTTAACGTTTCACTGCCCTGCATTGCCGGGTCGAACCTCCTAACCACCGGTAGTGCGCGTCCGATAGCAGGACGTTTTTACTGCGTAAGATGGACCTGATTTCTCCGGTTAGCGCGCCGTATCCCATTGATTACACGGTGTTGGAGCATGGCAGTACAGATGCCCCATAGGGCCTCCGAGGAAAGGGTCCAATTTTCATGTCTAAACGCTTCGGGTATGCCACATTGATGCTTGCTGCCGGCTGCAACCTGTTCGGGCAGGGTGCTGAGTCCGATGACTCCTCGCGTGGCTTTACGCTTTATGAGCGGTTCCAGGGTAGCGCTAACACGCTGGGGGTGGTCAATGATCTCGACACCAGCGTTGGATATAAGTTCAATCGCTATTTCGGCATCGATGGCGGCTTGCCGGTCTATTTTGTCCACGCCTCGAATTCGACAACGGCGACAACGCCGGTTTCCTCATCCAACGGGATCGGAAACGTGTATGGCCAGCTTCGCCTGACGTTCGCAAATCCAGTCCTGAACTTCGAATCGACGCTGACCGGCACGGCTCCTACCGGGGATAAGGCGACCGGTTTCAGTACAGGTCACGCCACCGTCGACTGGAGTAACTATTTCGATCACAGCTTCTCGCGTTTGACTCCTTTCGCGACTGTCGGCCTTGCCAATTCCGTTTCCGACACCATGTTCTTCATTCGCCCCTACACGACCTACGGGCTTGTAACCCACGTGGAAGGCGGCGCTCGCTATCGCCTTGCTCGCGTGTTGAGCGTCGGCGGTTCGCTTTATGAAATCGCGCCCTCGGGACAACAGACCGTGCTCAGCCGGATCGTGAAGGCGAACCAGGCCTCGGGTTCCTCCCGGCAAAACCACGGCGCATTTGAAACAGCCGGCAGTACTACAGGGTCGGCCGATATCGCAAAAGACCATGGATTGTCGGGCTGGGTTCAAGTCCAGCCGGTCAAAACGCTGGGACTCTACGGCGGCTACTCACGCAGTACCCAGTACTCTCTCAATACCGTTTTTTTCGGGGTAAGTCTTAACCTCGGGAGCGCGGTTCGCTCCCTGGGCATCTGATGCATTTGTTACTGAACACTACAAACGAAAGAGGAGGATCTATGAAACTTTCAATCTGGACGGCTACGTTGGCAATCAGCATGGGTTTAGCAACCGGAGTGTGGGCCGAACACGGCGGCGGCGTCCACAGCGGCGCCGGTCACGAACCGCATGAGTTTACGACGGACCATGGATCTCACTCATCTTCGGCTGCGTCGGGCGGCACAAAATTCGTGAATCGCCTGAGCAGCAACACCAGCCTCTCGGCCCGCCTGCAGCCTCTGCTTCCGGCCGGGGAGACTCTCAAGGTCGCGGCCTCCGGGTTCAAGAACCAGGGCCAGTTTATTGCCGCGCTGCATGTTTCCCACAATCTCAATATTCCGTTTGACCAGCTCAAGGCGGACATGACCGGCACGAATCATGATTCTCTCGGCCGTGCCATCCACGAACTACGTCCGGATCTCGATACCAAACTGGTCAAGAATAATGTGAAGCTCGCCGACAATCAGACCAAGACCGATCTCGAGGAAGCCAATGAGCCGGCCGAAACGGCTGGTAAGTAATCCAAGGCATGTAACACGACGGGGGTCGACGCCACGGCGCAAATCGGGCGCCGTGCCAGGCGGCAGCGTTCACCGCACACTTTCGAAACAGAACCCTACCGCAGGCGAGCGGCGCTATTCCGCTTGTTTTCCCGCGCTACTACCCACGTTTGGAATGGAATCGCCCGTTCATCTGCCGTGTCACCAGCAAGGTCCAAAAACGGTTATAGGGCACCCGGTCCTGCAGGCCGAACTGCTGGCGGCATCCCAGCTCGATCGTAGTGTCGTTCCACGTTAACGCCACCGCTGCGCCGTAACGCACGACGCGATTACCGGCTGCCCCGTAAAACCCCCAGCCATACGTGTGCGCCGGCCCGTGGCGCAGACTCAATTGATAGTGTTCGTGCTTCAACAATGAATGTTGCGCCTGGATCTGCGTATACAGCAGCGACCCTGTCGGCAACGTGGAAACCAGCAGGCTGTACGAATCTTCGGTTACCGTAACCGGCACATGCCTCACGAGAGTCGCGTAGGTGAGTGTTCCCGTAGCCAGCCAGTCGTTTGCTCCCGTTTTGACGTTCGGAAACAGCCAGCGCTGCACGCCGCCTCCTATCAAAATGGTTTGATGTCTTTTGTGCAGAATTCGACTTTTATACCCGGCTCCAGCCTGCCAGTTGGGAGTGAGGGAGGCAGCGTCTGTCGTGCTCCAGCCGAAAAACGTGAGACTGTCTCCGCTCCGAACCAGATTACTGATGCTGGCAGTGAGCCTGTTCTGAATGTCGGGACCGTGGCCGAATGTGCCGCCCAGCATCAGTTGAAATGTATTCGCATACCCTCCCTGGAGGCTGACTGTCCAGGCCGGATCCAGGCGAGGATTCTCGCCGGGTGCGCTGATTAGACCACCAGCCACGGCGGCGGCCGGCACAAGAATTCCCCCCCACGATGCCGCGGCTCAACACACTGACCTCCTTGTCTACCGCATCGAGTAGGAGCCCAGGACCTTCATGTAATTGACACGCTCGAACGCCGCCGGCTGCGGCACCGCGTTACGGCTCATGCTGCCTTGCATCTGTTTGATCGAGTCGTATTCGTGTTCGCCCATCCAGATGAGGAGTTCGGTGGCCAGAGTGTCGAGGTAATTGATGCCACGCTTAAGCAGCGCGGAAGTCATCATTGCGACCTTGGCGCCGGCCATCATCGCTTTCACCACATCGGTGGCGGCGTGAATGCCTCCCGTGAGCGCCAGGTCCGCCTTTACCTGCCCATAGAGCACCGCGATCCAGTGCAGCCGCAGAAGCAGCTCGTGGGGGCTGCTGAGGACGAGGTTGGGCACCACCTCCAGCGCCTCCAGATCGTAATCCGGCTGGTAAAAACGATTGAACAACACCAGCCCGTTGGCGCCGGCCGCATCCAGCTTCCGTCCCATATTGGCCATCGAGCTGAAATAGGGTCCGAGTTTCACGGCTACTGGAATCTGAACTTCCGCTTTGATCGCCTGGATGATTTCGACGTACCGCTGCTCGACCTGCTCGCCAGTGACATCCGGATCCACGGGAATCGAATAGATGTTCAGTTCGAGCGCATCCGCGCCCGCCTGTTGAATCTGGCGCGCATAGCCCAGCCACCCGCCTTTCGTTGATCCATTCAAGCTGGCGATGATCGGAATTGTGACCGCCTTCTTGCACGCCCGCACATGCTCGATGTATTCGTCCGGACCGCGCACCCACCCGGTCATTTCCGGGAAATGGGTCACCGATTCCGCGGAACGCTCCGAGCTCTCGATCAGAAAGCGATCGAGATCGTCCTCTTCGATTTCCAATTGTTCCTCGAACAGCGATTGCAAAACCACAGCGGCGGCGCCGGCATCCTCTATACGGCGGATGTTCCCCACGTCCTCGCACAGCGGCGAGGCGGACGCGATCAGCGGATTCTTGAGCTTCAATCCCAGGTAGGTCGTGGAAAGATCAATCGTCTTCGCAAGGTCGATCATTTCTTTTCTCCCCCGTTGACGGGCATGTGCGCCCAATAGTCGTAGAGTTTCCAGCGGCTGGCGGCGTCTTCTGCCGCCAGTGCCAGCAATCTCTTCGCCTGATCGGGATTACTTTTGGCGAGCATCGTATAGCGGGTTTCGTTGTACGTATAATCCTTCAGCGCCACGCTGGGCGGGCGCGAATCGAGCAGGAATGGATTCTTGTGTTCGGCTGCCAGGTTCGGGTTGTAGCGGAACAAGGGCCAATAACCCGAGTTCACCGCCGCCTTCTGCTGATCCATGCCGTGTTCGAGATCATATCCGTGCGCGATGCAATGGCTGTAGGCGATCAGTAAGGAAGGGCCATCGTATGCTTCAGCCTCCAGAAAAGCCTTGACCGTCTGGGTGTCGCTTCCGCCCATGGCGATATGTGCCACATATACCGAGCCGTAGCTCATCGCCATCATGGCGAGATCTTTCTTGCCGGTCGGCTTGCCTCCGGCCGCAAATTTGGCGACGGCGGCGCGCGGCGTCGATTTCGACGCCTGCCCGCCTGTGTTGGAGTAAACTTCCGTGTCCAGCACCAGCAGGTTGACGTTCCGGCCGGTCGACAGCACATGATCGAGCCCGCCATAGCCGATGTCGTAAGCCCAACCGTCGCCGCCGACGATCCATACGCTCTTCTTCACCAGCATGTCGGCCACCGAAAGCAGGTCGCGCGCCTCCGAGGTGCGAAGGCCGGCTAATATCTGTTTCAGAATCGCCACGCGTTCCCGCTGTTCGAAAATGCCGGCTTCGGTGCGTTGATCGGCCGTGAGCAGTCCGTGTGCGAGTCCATCGCCTACCATCGAGCTGAGCCGTCCCACCAGCACACGCGCGTAGTCAGTTTGCGCATCGACCGCGAGTCTCAACCCGAGTCCGAACTCGGCATTATCTTCGAACAGCGAATTCGACCAGGTCGGACCCCGTCCTTCTGTGTTGGTGCAGAACGGCGTCGTGGGAAGGTTGCCGCCGTAAATCGAAGAGCAGCCCGTTGCATTGGCAATCAAAGCGCGGTCGCCAAACAGTTGAGTCATCAGTTTGACGTAGGGCGTTTCACCGCATCCTGAGCACGCGCCCGAGAATTCGAACAACGGCTGCAGCAGTTGTACGTCCTTCACCTGACCCAGCGAGAGCTCCTGGCGATCCGTTTCCGGAATCCCGCAGAAGAATTCCCAGTTGGCGGCTTCCGGTTCGCGCAGAGCCGGCTGCGGCGCCATGTTGATCGCCCTGTGCTTTACCTCGCTCTTGCTCTTTACCGGGCAGAATTCCACGCACAGGGTGCAGCCCGTGCAATCTTCGGGGGCGACCTGCAGCGTGTATTTCCTGTCTTTCATTTCCTTCCAGCGCGCCGGTACGGCTTTAAACGTGGGCGGCGCGCCGGCCAGATATTTCTCGTCGTAGACTTTGGCCCGGATCACGCTGTGCGGGCACACCAGCACGCATTTGCCGCATTGGATGCACAGCTCTTCGTCCCAGACTGGAATCTCGAGCGCGATGTTGCGCTTCTCCCACTGCGCCGTCGCACTGGGGAAGGTTCCGTCCACCGGCATGGCGCTGACCGGCAGGTCGTCACCTTCGCCGGCGATGATCTTGGCTGTGACTTTCTGCACAAATTCGGGCGCTGCAGCGGGGACCGGCGGACGAATATCGAACGGGGACGTGAGCTTGCCCGCAACCGGAACCTGATGGAGATGGCTGAGTGCCGCGTCCACCGCCGCAAAGTTTTTCTGCACTACGCTTTCGCCGCGCTTCCCGTAGGTTTTTTCGATCGTGTGCTTGATGGCGGCGATGGCTTCTGCACGCGGCAGCACGCCGCTGATCGCAAAGAAGCAGGTCTGCATAATAGTGTTGATCCGCGCGCCCATGCCGGTTTTCTTAGCCACGGCATAGCCGTCGATCAGATAGAACTTGAGTTTCTTCTCGATAATCTGGCGCTGCACCGTGCGCGGCAGATGATCCCAAACTTCCTCCGGCCCAAAGCTGCTGTTGAGCAGGAAGGTGGCGCCCGATTCCGCGGACTTCAGCATGTCGATCCGTTCCAGGAACGAGAACTGGTGACAGGCCACGAAATTGGCTTTCGTGATCAGATAGCTGGAGTGCAGCGGCCGGGGCCCAAACCGCAGATGCGATGTCGTAATTGCTCCGGATTTTTTCGAATCGTAGACAAAGTACCCCTGCGCGAAATTATCGGTCTCCTCGCCGATGATTTTGATTGAGTTCTTGTTGGCGCCCACTGTGCCATCCGCGCCGAGTCCGTAGAACAGCGCCCGCACCGTGCCCGGAACTTCCGTCGAATACTCGGGATCATAATCCAGGCTGGTATGCGTGACGTCGTCTTTAATGCCGATCGTGAAGTGGTTTTTCGGCGATTGCCTCTTCAATTCATCGAAGACGCCCCTCACCATGGCCGGTGTGAATTCCTTCGACGAGAGGCCGTATCGCCCGCCCACTACCTTTTTATGAATTCCCAATTCGGCCAGCGAAGTCACCACGTCGCAGTACAGCGGCTCGCCGGTAGCCCCGGGTTCCTTTGTGCGGTCCAGCACCGCGATGGATTTGGCCGATGCCGGCAATGCCTGAATAAAGTGCTGAATCGAGAAGGGCCGGTAGAGCCGTACCTTCAGCACGCCGACCTTCTCTCCGGCGGCTGCCAGCGCTTCCACCGTTTCATGGGCCACTTCGGCTCCCGACCCCATAAGCACGATGACCCGTTCGGCATCCGGCGCCCCGACGTAATCGAAGAGGTGATACTGGCGCCCGACCAGCTTCGCGAATTTGTCCATCGCGTTTTGCACGATGGTGGGCGTCGCAAGATAGAAGGAGTTGCATGCCTCCCGAGCCTGGAAATAGACGTCGGGGTTCTGCGCCGTGCCGCGGATCACCGGCCGATCGGGCGAGAGCGCGCGTGCGCGATGCGCCCGCACAAGGTCCTCGTCGATCATTGCCCGCAGATCCTCTACACTCAGTTGTTCGACTTTGGCGACTTCGTGGGATGTCCGGAACCCGTCAAAAAAGTGAAGGAACGGAATGCGCGATTCCAGACTGGCCGCCTGCGCGATCAACGCAAAATCCATCACCTCTTGAATGGAATTCGAGGCTAACATGGCGAACCCGGTAGAGCGGGCAGCCATGACGTCGCTATGATCGCCAAATATGGAAAGCGCATGAATCGCCAGCGAGCGCGCTGCGATGTGGAACACGGTCGGCGTCAGCTCCCCGGCAATTTTGTACATATTCGGGATCATCAGCAGCAGGCCTTGCGCCGCGGTGAATGTGGTGGAAAGCGATCCGGCTTGAAGGGCGCCGTGAAGCGCCCCCGCGGCGCCCCCTTCGCTCTGCATCTCGATGACCGTCGGAATGGTGCCCCAGATGTTAGGCCTCTGCTCCGCCGACCATTGATCGGCCCACTCTCCCATCGGCGATGAAGGCGTAATCGGATAAATCGCGATCACCTCATTGATTTGGTGCGCGACGTAAGCGGCGGCCTCGTTGCCGTCGATGGTCACTTTTGGCCGGGTGCTGGACAATGTGGTCTCTCCTTCTCCAAAACATATTATAAGACCTTTTTGTCGTAAAAATCTACAGGCACCCAGGAGAATTGGAGTATTGCCCGGACTGTTCGGAAATGGGATTAGCGATGACTACCAAACGCCAGCAACCCAGGGTTGAAATAATCAGGTTTCAGGGGACTCGGCGGAGAGGTTGCCATGCCAACTGGCACACTAGCTTTGGTTTGTCTGTTCCTGGCCGGGAGCGCCGCCATAGCTCCTGCAACATTGTTGCATCTACCCAACGCGGGGGTGAATGCGATCCAGGTGGGTGGCTTGATCTCCGGAGTGTGGGCGGTGGATCTTAGTTTTGCGGAAGACAACATCGGCGCGGTGCCGGTTTCGCTATCGGTACGCGCTTGAGGAGGGCCCGTTCCCGTGCGTGACCTGAATTTAACGATCCTGGTTAAATAGATGCTTCTTAAATAAGGGCCGCCATTTGCCGGCGATCTGGCGCTTGGGAGGCGGCTTCTCGGCTACAGTCCTTTTATATAGCCGTACACCAACGCAACCGGCAGACCCATCACATTGAAATAGCACCCTTCGATCTTCTCGATGTACTTGGAAGCGAGGCCCTGGATGGCGTAACCACCCGCCTTGTCCATAGGCTCGCCACTGTCGACATAGGCGGCAATTTCATCAGCGGTCATGGTGCTGAACCACACACGGGTGCGGGCATAGTCCCGGATTAATCTACCGCCCCGGCGAAGGCAGATGCCGGTCAAAACCTCGTGACAGCGGCCGGAAAGTATCTGCAACATGCGGCGAGCATCGGCCTCATCGTCCGGTTTCGCCAGCATGTGGCTGTCGACTACTACTGTCGTATCGGCTCCCAGGACGGTTTCGGTTGCCTCGGCTGCAACCGCCATGGTCTTTTCCTCCGCGAGGCGGCAGACATATTCCTCTGGACCCTCGCCAGGACGCGCTGTTTCGTCGACCGAAGCGGCGCGAACCGTGAACGGGATGCCGGCCAGACGCAGGATTTCCGCGCGGCGAGGAGACTGCGAAGCAAGCACGAGCACCACTCCAGTGTAGAGGAGGAGTCGCGTGCTAGAATATTTCCTTCCACGCACATGGAGAGAGCCAGCAAGCTCATTCGGGGGCTGAACCTGCCCGGCGATGCGATCAACGCGGAGGATCTGGCCCGTGCCGCGTGGCGTCAAGCCGTAGGGGCGAAGATCGCCGGCCATACGCGGGCTACGCGCATGGTGCGGACTCGGCTGATCGTGGAAGTCGAAGACAAAATCTGGCAGCGCCAATTATTTGTCCTCACCCCCCACATTCTCGCCAATCTCGAAAAAAGCCTGGGTCGCGGAGTTG
>CAZKQQ010000040.1:0-11224 GCA_964554945.1 uncultured Solibacteraceae bacterium
ACGAATGAGTTTACGGTTGACAGCTTCCACGGAATGCCACCTTCTCGAAAAGCTCTTTTTGATTGGGCCGCCGTTACTTCAAACAGGACGGCTTCATTACAGGACCAAAATGTCTTGCTTTCCCTCATAAATAACACAACCCAGCGTGCGCCGCAACGAGGAGGCTCTCCAATCACCGAACCTACGGCCCCGTTGGGCTGTTTCGTGACCAGGTACTGGCTCGCGTCCTGCGACGGGCCTGGGGGGCGCGGCTGCGATAGAATCATTCGACCATGGCATTAAAAGCAGCCATTCGCACCGCAGTAACACTCTCGATGCTGACGGCGGTCTCGGTTGCCGCCGAGATCCCCCGGTTCGAGGTCGATCCCTCCTGGCCGAAGGTGCCCGCGAAATGGAAACTGGGAGACGCCTCGAGCGTGGCGGTGGACGCTCACGACAACATCTGGGTGCTGCACCGGCCGCGGACCCTTTCAGCCGGCCAAAGCGCGATGGCCGCACCGCCGGTGATGGTGTTCGATACAAGAGGCAATTTCATCAAGGCCTGGGGTGGCGCAGGCACCGGCTATGAATGGCCCGAGCGCGAGCACGGCATCCACATCGACTACAAAGGCTACGTTTGGATCGGCGGGAACAATTGTCCCGCTCGGGCGCTACCCGGGCTGAAGCCCATAGGCGACGACCAAATGCTGAAGTTCACCCAGGACGGCAAGTTCGTGATGCAGATCGGCCACAGTTCGCAGAGCAAGGGCAACGCCGATACGAAGAACCTTCACCAACCGGCGGACGCGGTAGTGTACGCGAAGACCAACGAGTTGTTCGTCGCCGACGGCTACGGGAACCATCGTGTCATCGTCCTGGACGCGAATGCCGGCGCCTTCAAGCGAATGTGGGGCGCCTTCGGCAACAAACCGGTGGATAACGATCAGTGCCCTCCGCCAAGCCTGAATAGCGTTGCGGACGGTCCGGGGCCCGACCAGTTCAGCATTGTCCATGCCATTCGAGTATCCAATGACGGCATAGTCTATGTGGCCGACCGCGAGAACCGGCGGGTGCAGAGCTTCACGCTGGAAGGGCAGTTTCTCAAACAGGTGGTGCGGGGATCGGCGCCGTTCGCGCGGGACCTTGCGCTGTCGCGGGATCCGGATCAGCAGTTTCTCTATGTGGGCGGCGGCACCGACATCGTAGTGGTCAACCGAAAGACGCTGGAGATCGTAACGACCGTCCAGGGCGGCGGCATACTGGGCGGCGGCCATCAGATGGAGACGGACTCGAAAGGCAATCTATACGTCGCGCTGACTAACCGTGGCCTGCAGAAGCTCACGTTTAAGGGGGCGGCAAGGAAATAACTCGCCGAGCCCCTCGCGGTTGCTCTGATGTCCTCGGCCGCCGCTCCGTTCTGTGCCGGACTACTTGCCGAGCCAGCGGTGCGTTAGAGCGCGCAGTCGATTTCGCGCCCGCTTCATGAGACTTTCCTTGACTTGCGGCTCAGGCGCGACCTTTAGCGGGGCAGGCGAAGCGGCGTTCTGAGGGACAGTAGGGGCGTCGCACGATTGCTCTCCGGCAAAGCGCACCACATTGGTTATGAAGGCATAATCGCGCCGGTAACGCTGCCCATCCTTCTTCTCCATGCAAACAGAAAAACCCGGATACTTGACTGCGGCGGTCTCGGAGGTCTTGGCCTTTCCCGATGAGAGTTCCACATCACGCAAGAGCACGGGAGCATACCCGCGCAGATTACGCTCTATGTAGGCGGTTTCGTAGCGATGACGCCGCAGGCTCCAGATAAAGACCCGGAAGCTATCGAAGTCATACGAATAATTGCCCTCGCCAATAGTTGTCCAGAGCCAGTTTTGTTTTTTCTCGTCTCCATCCTCGACAGCGCCCAAAGAAAAGTACGAGACGATACGGCGGCCCTCGGCATACTGCGCCACATCGTCGGGGATGGCCATGACGAGCCGGCGAGTGAGCGCCCATCCGGATTCTCCGCTCTTGGTACGGATCAGGCTCCAGTCGTCCGTCGGAACCGGCTTTTGCGAAGTAGCTGCTGGTTGGTCCTTGCCTTCTTGCTCGTCAACCAAGCCGTCGTCGGGAAGATCAGTTTTAGAAAGGTCAACCCAGTTAGCCGGCGGGCCCGGAGGTTTGGGAAGCGGTAGAGGCGGATACTTCGATTCCTTAGGAGCCTTCTTCTCTTCCGTCCTGACCTTCTTGGGAGGAGGAGGGATCAGCGGCTTTCGCGCCAGATCGGCGCGAGGCGTGTTCGTGTGCATCAACACGTCGACTTTCTCGTTTTCCTTGACCTGCAGGAAGCTCGGCGACAGGCGGGCAGGCTGGGTGTGTACGTTGAGCTCGCCAAAGGTAGTAGCTTGGCCTTGGACGGTCATGCGCTGCGCGCGCACCGCCAGGTCTTTCAGCTTTTGCATATCTTCCGCTGCGAGAAGTTGCCGCTCGTCTGTCCACCCTTCCGCTCCCGAGGGAGTGCGGACGCGAAGAAAGCGGCGGCGCTGCTGTAGGATTTCGAGGCGATCTCCGTGTTTCACCGTAGCGACGACCGCAGCCTGCAATGGGATATCACTGCGGATCTTCAAGATAGCGGGACCGACAAAGGCTTCGCCAATGGCCGGCGCGTGCTCGGGGCGATCGGCGCAGGAGACCGCCAGCAACGCCAGACTAACTATCGTTATGAGACTTCCACGCACACTCAATTTTTCAGTTTATCAACCCGCTGCCAGCGGGTGACTCCAAGTACAATGACGGTTGTGACGGTCGAAACCAAACGTCCCGTTCTTCTCATCGGCGCGTTTGCAGTATTGTTCGTCGCTTTCGTTGCGCTGCTGATTCGCCTCCTGCCGGGGCAACGCACTCCCTTCGACTACATGGTGGCCGGAACGTTTGCTACGGCGCTCGCGCTGATTGTGGTCTTCGTGCTGATCGTCCGGCGGCGCTAGGAGCCGCTTCGTGAAGGTTGCGGTGGCGCTAAAAGCCTCCCGCGGGTGGAACGAGTGTTACCGGTGCGCCGCCACTTCCTGACAGTCGTGGTTCTGTGCCGCTCGGAGAAATATTATAGGGCGGACGCGCTCGAAGCCAGACGCGAACACGCGTTGTATAAAATGCGCTGCACCTCGGGTTCGAAAAAGGGCTGCGCCAGCAGATCGTAAGCGCCCAGATTGAGCGCCTCGGCCCAAAACCGGGCATCGGCCTGCTTGTCCGTGACGATGACTTCGGGTTCGTACGGGCTCTCACGGACCAAATGGAGGACGTCCAACCACCCGCCATCCGGCAGTTCGGCTTCGGTCAAAACCACATCGTATTTTTGGGTGCAAAGCCGTTCCCGCGCCTGCTGCAGCGACTCCGCATGGTCCAAAACCAAAGGGAGAGGCTTCATCATTTGCGAGAGGAGCAGTGCGTCTTGCGGATGACCTGAGATGTACAAAATCCGGGACCGCATGGGGGATGCTCCTTAAATCTTAACTTTCTTTCATTTTAGATCGGGAACTAGGGGATCACAAGATAAAGTTAGGTGAAATTTGGATCGGCTAAGCGTTCCGCTCGGGTTTCATGACGGCCACGTAACCAATATTGCGGTATAGCTGATTGTGGTCGAGGCCAAAGCCCACGACGAAGCGGTCGGGGATCTCGAAGCAATGGTAATCGACCGGAACCTGGACGATGCGCCGCGAGTTGCGATCAAGAAACGTACAAACCGAAAGGGAATTCGGAGCGCGACCAGCCAGCGTTTGCAACAGATAGCGCAAAGTAAAGCCGGTGTCCACAATATCTTCCACGAGCAGGACATCCTCGCCTTCGATGGACTCATCGAGATCCTTGGCGATGCGCACCACTCCGGGGGCACCGCTCTTGTTGGAAAAGCTGGAGATACCGAGGAAATCGATTTTGACCGGAACTTCAATATGCCGAGCCAGGGCAGTGAGGAAGAAGATTGAACCTTTCAACACGCCGATCAGTTTGATGGTTTTCCCGGCATAGCGCTGCGAGATTTCGGTGCCCACCTCGCGAATCCGGGTTTCGATCTGTTCCTCGGTGAACAGGATGCGATCCACTCCGGGGATCGAGACGGCGCTCATGCCTCAACCGTCCGTTCCGCCAAGCCGTATTTGAAGATCAAATTTTCGAAGTCCTTCTGATAGAACACCTGAATGTTCAGGTCGGGGTACAACTCACGCAGGAGCCGCACTTTACGGTTCTTTTTGGTGACCAGTGACTGCTTCATGGTAGTCAGTTCCACGTAGAGATCGAACTCCGGCAAGTAGAAATCGGGCGTGAAGGCCTCGCGCACAGTGCCGTCCCGGTCCCACTGAACCGGAAAGCTTCGCGGCTCGTACTCCCAGGCGATCCGGTAGAAATCGAGCAGATTGGCAAACATCTCCTCGCTCTGATGGGCGAACATTTTGCGGCGGATGGTGATCTTGGCGGGCGGCACGATGCCATACCGGGCTAGGCGCAGGCGCATCTGGAACTGAAGCTGGGCTTCGGCGGCCGGCGACAGAAAGCCCGGCTCTTTCAGACCGAGAGTTTCGACGGCGGTGCGGATGAGTTCGGCCATGTGCTCCGTAGTCAGCGATTCCGCGCTGAGGACGAGGTCGAAGAGGTCGGCAGTGGCGCGGGTCTTGCCGAATTTCGCTTTACGAGTGGAGCGGTCGGCGGCTTCCAGCTCAAGCAAGAGTTTACGCGCCGCCTCGCGGTCCAAACGGTGATCGAGCATCAGATTGCCTACCCGGACGTTTTCGGGCGCCACCACGTGGACGCGCAGCATGCCGGGAAAGTGGCGGGCCTGCAATTCTCCACCCATGGCGCAATAGACGAGGTGATGCTTCGTGGCGAGATTCGCGAGGATGGAAGTCACCAGGCAGGGGTAGGCTTTATCGGGAATGGGCGAGTCGACGCCGAATTCCTGTTCGGTCAACGATTGAATTCGCGACTGGGTCAGCAGCTCAAATCCCAGCTGCTGCGCGGCAAGCCGCGCTACCTCTTCAAACCGGCACCCAGGATGACCCGAGACGGCGACTAACGCCATGGCACAAGCCCATGATATCAGTGGGGCGAACCAGCGGCTCCGCCAAGCAGGCCGGAGAACCCCGCCGGCGTCGGCGTGCGCCTTAATGGTTCGGGTCCCACAGAGTCTCAGGAGCGCCGGTGACGTGACTCGCCCAGCGGCTCCAGACGAAGAGAGCGTCGCTCAAACGATTCAGATAACCGACCGTCTCGGGCGGGATTGCTTCCGCGCGGCTGAGCGCGATCAGAACACGCTCGGCCCGGCGGCATACTGTCCGGCAGATGTGCAGGTCCGCATTGAGGCGGCTGCCGCCCGGCAGGACGAAGGAGCGCAACGCGGGGATTTCCGCGTTCATGAGGTCGATTTCAGATTCGAGCTGCGCGATATCGGCGGCGGTGATGCGTGCCTGGCGCGAATGGACATCTTCGGGTAACGTCGCCAGGATAGATCCGAGATTAAACAATTCATGCTGGACGCGAAACAGGATCTTCACCAGCGGCGCGAGCGATTCGTGGTCAGCCGCGATTTCGACGGCGGTCACGCGAGCCGCTCCGAGAAACGAATTCAACTCATCCACCGTTCCGTATGCCTCGATGCGCAGGGAGTCCTTCGACACGCGCTGGCCGCCCGCCAGGCTGGTTTCGCCCTGATCGCCGCGCCGCGTGTACACGCGGTTGATGGCGACGCGGGGCGAATCGAATGGTTCGTGGCTCATGTTTCCGGCTTCGAGTGTACACTATGTTTGGAATTGTATGCGGATGGCAGCGCGCCCCTGCGCGCAGATCATACTATCGATCGTTATCATTGCGGTTAATGGCGCCGCATCGGAAGTGGCGCCAAAAGGCGATACGAAGAAATCGCAAGCGGCGGTGCGGCGCGGCCAGCGTCTCGATGAGTCCGGCCGGCGTGAAGAGGCTATTGCCGCCTACACCGAGGCCGTCGAAGCGGATGCGACCAACTCCGAGGCGTGGCGCGCTCGTGCCCGCGATTATCTTGCCGGCGGCGACCGCGAAAAGGCTCTCGCCGATATCAACCATGCTCTTCACCTCCACCAGAGCGATGCGCTCTCCTATACGGTTCGCGGCGATGTTTTTCTCGCCGGCCGGCAATACGATCCCGCTATCAAGGATTACAGCGCGGCCCTCTATCTGAAGCAGCGTGGCGCTGCGATTCTGGAGGGTCGTGGAAAAGCATATTCCGCAACCGCGAAATATGATCTGGCAGTGGCGGACTTTACGGCGGCGATCCAACTGAAGCCGGACGATCCCGAGCCTCGTCTGGAGCGGGGAAAGGCGCTGGCGGCGTTGCATCAATATCCCGATGCGATCGAGGACTTCGATTTTGTTCTGAACAAGAAGCCGGATTCCGGAGAAGCGCTGGTGGAACGCGCGCTGGCATCGGCCAGTATGGGAGATTATCCGCAGTCGCTCGAAGCTCTGAATGCCGCACTCCGCATCACGCCCACCGACGCCAAGGCCATCCGCGTGCGCGGGGCGGTGCGCGACCGGCTGGGAGACGGCGATGGCGCCGTTGCCGATTTCACGGAAGCATTGCGGCTCGCGCCCAACGAGCAACGGCTATATCTGGCGCGCGGAGCGGCGTACGCGCATCTGGAGAAATACGAGGAAGCACTGGCGGACCGGCAAAGGGCTGTGGAGCTGGACCCGAAAAGCGCTGAAGCCTATGTCGCGCGAGGGGGTTCCTATGATCTTCTCGGGAGGCATGAGCAGAGTCTCACGGACCGTACCACCGCGATCGGCCTGGATCCCAAATATGCTGCCGCATGGCTGGGGCGGGGCATTACATATTACATGATGGGCAAGTACGACGAGGCGATGTTGGATCTGAGCAAGGCACAGAACCTGGATCCAACGAACGCAGACACGGCCCAACTGATTGCGGCCACTCAGGTAAAAATCAACCAGATTGTGGAAAAGGCGCAATTGGTGGAGCGCCGTCCCGATACCGAGAGCGTCCTGCTACCCAACACGTCGGCGGGAGGGCAGCCGGCGATCGCACAGCCGGCCCCGGCGCAAACGCTGCTACCGGTCCAACCGCCGCTTCCGGTCCAACCGCCCCATCCAGCACAGCCGGCGCCGCTGGCACAACCGGTTCCGGCTACGAAACCCGAGCCTCCCATGCCCAAGCCGGGTATCGAACCGGACAGGCAGGCCGGTGACAAAGCCACTGGACCGACGTTTTACGCGCAAGGTCGCCAACTTCTGAAAGAGGGTCATTATGCCGAGGCGGTCCAGTCGCTCACACAGGCTATCCAGATCGACGCCAAGGTCCCCCAGGCATACAACGCGCGCGGCTACGCGCAGCTGATGCTGAAGCACTACGCGGAGGCGATTGCAGATTTTGATCAAGCGATCCGGCTGCAGCCTGGATATCAGAATGCGTATACCAACCGGGCCGTGGCGCGCAAAATGACGGGCGATATCACGGGGGCGGCGGCCGATCAGGATTTAGCTCGCGGTCTGGCGCAAGCACGATAACAACGGAGCATCTCTCGATCGGGAGAACGCAATCCACGAGATTTGCACGAGAATTCGCCCTGACGCAGGAGACCCCAGGAAACTAGAACTTTCGCCGAGCCGGACGATGAGAGACATGGAGCCTACGGGGCTCGTGTCTCATGGAACTGCTGGTGGCGCGTCAACCCATTTTCGATGCCCATCTCCAGGTGTGTGCGTACGAATTGCTGTTTCGCTCCAGCTTGAAGAACTCGTTTGATGGCAGCGAGGGGAACGCGGCGACATCGAAAGTTATCAGTGCCGTATTCGGGTCGGCCGATAGCGACCGCCTCCTCGGGGGCAAGCGCGCATTTCTCAATTTCCCGCGCACGCTGCTGTTGCAAGACGCCGCTTCCGTATTGCCCCCTCGATCCACTGTGATCGAGATTCTTGAAACTGTGGAGCCCGATTCCGAAGTGATGGAGGCATGCGGCCGCCTTCGCGCCCAAGGCTATCAACTGGCTCTGGACGATTTCGTTCCGCAAAAGGCCCCCCACCCGTTAATTCCGCTGGCAGATTTCTTGAAAGTGGATTTCCGCGCCACTTCCCTGGTGGAGCAGAAGTCGGCGGCGGTCCGGTTCGGAAGCCAGTTGCGCCTGCTGGCCGAAAAAGTGGAGACGCGGGAAGAGTTTAGCCGGGCGGCCAAACAGGGATACGAGTATTTCCAGGGTTACTTTTTCGCCCGGCCCGAAATTCTCTCCACACGCCAGATCCGCGGCACCAAGATGAATTATCTGCGGATCCTCAGCGAACTCCACCATTCCGAACTGGACTTCAACAAACTCACGGCGCTGCTCAAGCGGGAACACGCGCTCGCGTACAAGTTATTGCGCTTCGTCAACTCGGCCTTGTTTTCCCGGCACGAACCGGTCGAGTCGATCCACCAGGCGTTGACGTTTGTCGGCGAAGATGCCGCGCGCAAGTGGCTGCTGGTGGTGGGTCTGCTGGAACTGACGTCGGATCGGCCCGCCGAATTGGCCGCCAACACACTGGTCCGCGCCCGTTTCTCCGAGCTCCTCGCAGAGCGGTCGGGCCTTCGCAGCCGCCGCGAAGACTGCTTCCTGATGGGAATGTTTTCGCGGCTCGACGCGATGTTGGGAAGGCCGCTCGAAGACGTGCTGAAAGAGTTGAACCTCCACGAAGAGATCGTCCGCGCCTTGTTGCGCCAGGCGAAACCGGGAGATCGCCTTCCGGGACTGTGGGACTTAGTGTTAGCGTACGAGGAGGCCGACTGGAAGCAGGTTGACCCATTGGCCGCTGTGCTTCACATCAAGACCACCCTCCTCGGAACTTGCTATACCGAAGCTGTTGCCTGGTCAGACACCGTTTGTCGCCAGTGATACCGTGATTTTTTAGCCGGCCAGGGAAAGGCGGAATACACCGGCGACACGACGGCCGGCGCTACTTCACGAGGCTTGACGATTTTCCCGCGAAGTCGAGCACCCATGACGGAAAGATGCCCAGCACCAAGGTGCCGAGCGCTGGCAGGATCAGCGCGGCGCTCAGGCCGAGAGAGAGCGGTTCGACGCTGGTTGTGGCTTCGCTCGGCTCGCGCATGTACATCACCACCAGAAGACGCAGATAGTAGTACGCCGCCACGGCACTGTTCAGCAGGCCGAGCACGGTAAGCCACACCAGGTGCGATTCCAAAGCAGCCTTAAAGATATAGAATTTGCCGAAAAAACCGCCGGTCAGCGGTACGCCGATAAGCGACAGCAGAAAAATCGAGAGCATCGCGGCTGTCAACGGTTGCTTCTGCCCCAGGCCCGCGAAATCGTCCACGTTTTGATACCGCTCGCCCTTGCCCGAGAGATGGCTGACTACAGCAAACGCGCCGATGTTCATGAACGCGTATGCGGCAAGATAGAACATCGCGGCCGCGGTACCGACATCGGACCGTGCTGTCAGCGCCACCATCACATACCCGGCATGCGCGATGGAACTATACGCCAGCAGCCGTTTTACATTCGCCTGCATGAGCGCCGCGAAGTTCCCGATGGTCATCGACAGCAGTGCCGAAACCCAGACCAGGGGCTCCCAACCGTTGGCAATGGGCTCGAAAGCCGTCATGAAGATCCGAAAGAAAACCGCAAATGCCGCGGCCTTTGGACCAGCCGAGAGAAAAGCGGTGACGGGAGTCGGCGCGCCTTGATACACGTCCGGCGCCCAAATCTGGAAGGGCGACGCCGACACCTTAAAGCCTAAGCCGACGAACATCAGAGCCGCCGCGACCCCCGTTAATATGGCGGAAGGCGGGTTCGGTCCGCTCAGCGCGGAATGCACGGCGCTTAGATTCACGGTACCGGTGGCGCCGTAAATGAACGCAACGCCGTACAGGAAGAATCCGGTTGCAAACGATCCTAGCAGAAAATATTTCAAAGCCGATTCGTTGGCGCGCTTGTCGTCGCGCAGATAGCCGGCCAGAATATAGCTGGCGATCGAGGAGATCTCCAGGCCGAGGAAGATCACGATCAGCTCGTTGGCCGACGCCATCAGAGATTGCCCGGCGATTGAAAAGAGCAAGAGCGCGTGATACTCACTGGTCTCCGCATCCTGCCGGTGGAGAAAACGGTACGAGGGCAGGATGCTCAGGATGCCCACGCCGGTTACCAGAACACGGAAAAAAGTGGCGAAACCGTCGACGATCAGCATTCCACCGAATGCCGTTCCAGGATCGCTATAGGCATAGACCGAAGCGGCCATAGCTGCAAGGAGCGCCAGAATGCTGATATGGCCGAACGCGTTGGATGAGCGCCGGTGCAGCACGGGGTCGAGCACCATCAGTAAGGTGCCCATCACAGTCAGAATGATTTCCGGCAGGAACCGGATCATGTCCGCGGGATTCACGAAATTACTAACGGGCACGCGCCACCTCCGTTTGCGGCTTGAGCTGCACCTGGAAGGGCACATTGACCTGAGTCTGGCTCAAAACGCGGGCGGTGGTCTTGCCCACCGGCGGCAGAAACGTCTGCGAATAGACGCCCATCCACACCATCATGGCGATTAGCGGAACCACCACCGCCCATTCGCGTAGATTCAAGTCGGGCAGATGCGCGCGGACGTGCTCGTCCACCTCGCCGTAGAACACGCGCTGATACAGCCACAGCATGTAGCACGCCGACAGGATCACGCCGATCGCCGCCCAGATCGCCCACTTGAAATTAGCAAGAGCCGCGCCCTGCAGAACCAGGAACTCGCCCACGAAATTATTCAGGGTAGGCAGGCCGATGCTGGCCAGGGTGGTGATGAGGAACGCGGTCGCAAGCCACGGAGCCGCCGTGGCCACGCCGCCATAATCGGCGATCTCGAGCGAATGCCGCCGTTCATAGAGCAGGCCTACTAAGACGAACAAGGCGCCAGTCGAGATTCCGTGATTGAGCATCTGGTACACAGCGCCATCGAACCCAAGCTGCGTGAATGAGAAGATGCCAAGCACAACGAAGCCGAGGTGGCTGACCGAAGAGTACGCCACCAGCTTCTTCATATTCGGCTGTACCAGGGAGACCAGCGCTCCGTAAATGATGCCGATAATCGCCAGCACCACGATCCAAGGCGCGCACCTTCGGGCAGCGCTGGGGAACAGCGGAAGGCAAAAGTGCAGGATTCCGTACGTGCCCATCTTCAGCATGACCGACGCCAGCATGACGGACCCTGCCGAAGGCGCCCACGGGCATCGCGGGGCTCGACGAGATCACCG
>CAZKQQ010000040.1:11234-40109 GCA_964554945.1 uncultured Solibacteraceae bacterium
TGCCGAAGGCGCCTCCACGTGAGCGTCGGGCAGCCAGGTGTGCAATGGGAACAGGGGCACCTTGATGGCAAACGCGATGAAAAACGCCAGGAATAGGAGCAACTGTTCGCGTGGCGCAAACGACAGCCGGCCGGCTTGCAGCATGTCGACCAACGCCGGATAGCTGAAAGTGCCCGCGCGATTGTAAAGGTAAATAATCGCCGCGAGCATCAGCACCGAACCGGCCATGGTGAACAGGAAAAATTTGACCGCTGCGTAAATCCGCCGCTCGTGTCCCCAGATTCCGACCAGGAAATACATCGGAACCAGCGAGACTTCCCAGAACACATAAAACAGAAACAGGTCCTGCGCGATGAAAACGCCGATCAATCCGACTTCCAGCAGCAGCAGGAACGCGTAAAACTCTTTCACGCGATTTTGTATGTACCGCCAGGAGATCAGGACGCAGATCGGGGTAAGGAACGTGGAAAGCAGCACCAGCCACAAGCCGATGCCGTCGACCGCCACATAATAATGAATGTCGGGCGTCGTGATCCAGGGAACATTGAGCGCGAACTGTTCGCCCCCGGTATTGCGGTCGAACATCGCTGGCAGTGCCAGCGAGACCAGGAATGTGGCCAGCGAAATCAGGATCGCCCAGATGCGAGAACTTTGCGGCGACGAGCGCGGAATGAACAATGCGATGAGGAATCCCGCCGCAGGCAGTACGAGCAGGAGCGTCAGCACATTCATCGGGCGCCTCCCGCCATGCCCATCGCGACGATGAGCAGCACCGAACCGAACACCACCCAAGCGGCGTAACTGCGGATATTGCCGGACTGCATCGAGCGCAGCAAGGCGCCCACTTCCCGGGCGCGCGATCCGATTCCGTTGGCGATGCCGTCGATCAAACCCACATCGGCCACGCGCCACAAAAGCACGCGCGAGCCGCCCACGATAGGCTTGACCACGGCGGCATCATAGACCTCATCCACGAAATACTTGTTGTAGACCAGGGTGTACAGACCGCGCATGCTTGCAGCCACGGAATCGGCCATGCCGGGCTTGAGAACGTACATGATATACGCCAGTAAAATACCGAGCAGGCCGGCCGTAACCGAAATCGCCATCAGGCCGAAGTCTTCCGGCACTTCTACCGTGGGGAAGAGAGTACCGAGAAATACGGGAATCTTAAAAAGGAAACCACCGCCTAAGGAGAGTAGCGCGAGAATGACGAGCGGAACCAGCATCACGGGAGGCGATTCATGCGGATGATGCTCGTGTCCCCGGTAATCACCGAAGAACGTCAGGAACATGGCGCGCCAGACATAGAATGCGGTGATGCCGGCCGTCAGCGTGCCAAGCCAGTACATCCAAGGCGCGTGATGATAGGCGGCCAGCAGAATGGCGTCTTTGCTGAAGAATCCCGAGGTGAGCGGAAACCCGGAAATTGCCAGAGCGGCGCAGAGCATGGTCCCGAACGTCCATGGGATATATTTCCATAGACCGCCCATGTGGCGCATGTCCTGTTCTCCGGCGAGCGCGTGGATTACGGCGCCGGAGCCAAGGAAGAGAAGGGCCTTGAAAAACGCGTGCGTCACCAGGTGATAGATGCCCGCCGAAAACGCGCCGCAACCAACACCCACGAACATGTATCCTAACTGGGAAACGGTAGAGTACGCGAAAACCTTCTTAATATCGTTCTGCGCGATGCCGATCGTCGCCGCGAAAAACGCCGTTGCGATTCCGATCACTGCAATGACTTCCATTGCGGTGGGCGCGTGCGTGTAGATCGGCCAGGATCGGGCCGTCATATAGACGCCGGCCGTCACCATCGTGGCGGCGTGGATCAGGGCCGAGACTGGCGTCGGCCCGGCCATCGCATCGGGCAGCCAGACATAGAGCGGAATCTGCGCCGACTTGCCCGCCGCGCCGACCATCAGAAGCAGGCCGATGAGCGTCAATACCGACTCGGAAGCACCGGGCGCCTTCTGAAAAACCGTTCCGAAATCCAGCGATCCGAAATTCTTCACGATGTAAAACATCGCCAGAGAGAAACCGAAGTCACCGATACGGTTCACGATGAAGGCTTTGTTCCCTGCATCCGTCGCGAATTTCTTGTCAAAGTA
Organism: uncultured Solibacteraceae bacterium; assembly: GCA_964554945.1. Lineage (GTDB taxonomy): Bacteria > Acidobacteriota > Terriglobia > Bryobacterales > Bryobacteraceae > PSRJ01. Next base: position 13,343 of record CAZKQQ010000040.1, read on the forward strand.
AAACCCGATCAGCAGGTAGCTGCACAGACCCACGCCTTCCCAGCCGACAAACAGCACCAGGAAATTAGCGCCGAGCACCAGCACCAGCATGAAGAACATGAACAGGTTCAGGTATGCGAAAAACCGGTAATATCCGCCGAAATTGGGCCCGTGCTCATGCGCCATGTAGCCGATGGAATAAATATGAATCAGCGAGCCGATGCCGGTAACTACCAGCAGCATAACCGCCGTGAGCCGGTCCACTGCGAAATCGCAATTGACGGTGAAGTTGCCGCTCTGAATCCAGGTGAAATAGTGCTCGACGTACGGACCAGTCATATCGCCGAGCCCGAAAATCGTCTTGAGCACCCAGGCGAACGACAACACCACGCTGCCGATCGCGAAAACGTTGACCACGCTCTTGGAGAACCGCCGGCCAAACAAGCCGTTAATCAGGAAACCCGCGAACGGGAGCAGAGGTATGAGCCAGAGTTGCATCAGTATTTATTCACCGCCCGGACACCCGAGACGCCGAGTTCCCTCTGCTTCCTCGGCGGACAAACCCGATAACGCAGCAGATTACTCGACCGTTCATTGGCATCTGACATCGTTCTTTTCTTCTCCGCGTCTCGGCGTCTCGGCGGTAATCATCTCAGTTCTTCATCGAATCGATATCGTCAATATGCAGCGTCGCCCGGTTTTTGAAAATCGTCAGGATGATCGCCAGACCGACCGCGGCTTCCGCCGCCGCGACTACCATCACAAAAAATGCAAACAGGTGTCCGTTCACCTGCTTCAACTGATAGGAAAACGTGACAAAGGTCAGGTTCACCGCATTCAGCATCAGTTCAATCGACATGAATACAGTGATGATGTTGCGCCGGAACAGAAAGCCGGCCACGCCCAGCGCGAAGATCACCGCGCTCAGCGTCAGAAACCAAGAAATCGGGACTTCCGCCATCTAGTCAATTTCCTTTCGGGCGAGCACGATCGCGCCCACAATGGCGATCAGAATCAAAAGCGATGTCACCTCGAACGGAAGCACGTAAGTCGTAAACAGCGCTTTGCCGACGGCCTGGGCCGTTCCCCCCGTGAAGCCGCCGAAATGCACCGTAGCGCCGCGCGGGAGCCGGGTCTGGATCACGAAAGCCAGCAATCCGAGCAGCGCGATCAGTAGCGGCACGCCCAGCAACTGAACCATGAACGAGCGGCCGCCCTTGGTCTCCGCGCCGGCGTTCAGCAGGAGAATGACGAAGATAAAAAGCACCATCACCGCACCCGCGTACACAATCACCTGCGCCGCGGCAATGAACTCCCCGCCCAGCAGCAAATACAGCACGGCGAGCGATCCCATCACGCCGATCAGCGAGACCGCGCTCGAAATCGGATGCGTCTGGACGACGACGTTAACCGCGCTGACCACGGCGATGATCGCGAAAACCAGAAAGAGAATGACGTCCATTTAAGAAAACCAAGCGACCAGGAAGCTGGTCACCAGCAGATTCAACATGGCTACCGGAAACATGAATTTCCACGCGAAGCCCATCAGTTGGTCGTAGCGGAACCGCGGCAGCGTCCCACGGACCCAAATAAAAGCGAACAGAATCGCGCCGGTCTTGGCACAGAACCAGAATAGCGGCAGCAGCCAGCTTTGCACGATTGGCAGCAGAAAGACGCCCGCCAGGATGAGAAAGACTATTCCGAAAGCCGGAAACGTGTACTTGTCCATCTTCCGCGCCGGATGGGCGGCGTGATACAGCGCGGTCAATCCTGAAATCAAGAAGATCACGCTGGGAATCAGGTTCGAGCCATATTGGGGGGGCCATGGGGCTTCCCAACCGCCGAGAAACAATAACGTGGCCATTGCGCTCACGGTCACCATGTTGAGGTACTCGGCCATGAAGAACGATGCGAACTTCATGCTGCTGTACTCGACATGGAAACCCGCGACCAGCTCGTTTTCCGCTTCGGGCAGATCGAACGGCACCCGGTTGGTTTCGGCGAATGCGGCAATCAGAAAAACAAGGAACGAAATAACTTGCGGAAAAGGCCCGCGCAGAACATTCCAATGGAAGAGGCCGCCGGCCTGCGTCCCCACCAGTTCCCGCAAGCTGAGGGTGTTCGAGAGCAACAGGGGCGAGGCAATCGCCAGCGCCATCGGCAGCTCATAACTGATCATCTGGGCGGAACTGCGGAGGCCGCCCAGCAGCGCGTACTTGTTATTGGAAGCCCAACCGGCCAGCGCAATCCCGTATACCCCCATCGACGAGGCGGCCAGAACGTACAGCACGCCGATATTCAGATCGGTGAGCTGCATATTGGTCTGATAGCCCGCCACACTGATGGTCGGCCCGAACGGGATTACCGCGATCGAAAGCAGAGCCATGCACACGGCGATGAACGGCGCGAACAGGTACAGCGGCTTGTTGACGTAGGGCGGAATCAGGTCTTCCTTGGTAATCAGCTTGATCACGTCCGCCAGCGGCTGCAGCAATCCATGCGGCCCGACCCGGTACGGGCCCATGCGCACCTGAATGTGCGCGATCACTTTGCGTTCGACCCACTGCAGGTACGCCACCGCGGTCAACAGAACAAACGCAACTACGGCCGCTTTGATGAGACTGATGATGATGAATGCGTTCATTGACGGCTCAACCGGCTTTCCAGGACGGAGTGCAGCACTTTCGAATACCGCCCCAGGGTTCCCGAGTCGAACAGGCCGTTGTGATCCGAGCGCACCAGGTCCGGCCGGCTCTCCACCGGAATTCTTCCGTTCAGCGGCATTGTCTGCGCCGCCCCTCCAGTCGCCACCACCGGCAGCGGCACCTGGTAGCCGCGGACCATCTTCCGGATCTGCTCGAAAACCACATCCGCCGTCCATGGACCGAGCGCCGCCGCCACGCCCATTTCGCGCGCGATGAACCCGATAATCTCGAGATCCGGTTTGGCGCCCATGGTATTGATGCCGCGCTTCAGCCGCTGCACCTCGCCGGTGACGTTTGTGACCGTGCCGGCCTTCTCGTATGCGCTCGCCGCCGGCAATACCACATCCGCCAGTTTCGCCGTCTCAGTCAGGAACATATCCTGAACCACGAGGAATCCCGACTTCCTGGCTCCTGGCCCCCTGCCCGCGGCCTCCTTGAACGGGTTCGCGCCGACCACCCACAGCACATCCAGGTTGGCGTCCACCATCTCGTGAACGTGCATTCCCGGCTGTCCGGAAGGATGATAACCCGGCAGAAGTTCCGGCGTCAGCCCCATGTCCACAGCGCCGCGCGAATTAGAGTAATCGACCAGCGGCACATACTTCACCGGGATCCCGAGTGACTCGCCAAACTCAACGAGTTTCCGTACGCCTTCTCCCTTTACCGAATCGTCAAACAGAATTACCAGCTCCGGCTCGGCTTTGAGCTGGTCTCGCAGCACCATGTAATCGCGCCCGCGCACTTTTGCCGTGGCGTACTTATCCTCGCGCACCGCTTCCGGCGTCACCACATAAATGTGAGCCTGGTGATGCCGGTGGTTCGCGCGAATCTGAAACGAGAGCAGCGGATGTTCCAGCGCCAGGTCCGCGCCTATAATCAGCATCGCCTTGCGCTCATAGAGATCGCCCACAGTAGCCAGCTTGTTCTGCTTGCCGCTCAGCGCATCCAGCAGCGTCACCACGTCGCCCGTCCGATGATGGTCGATGTGATTGGTCTTGAGGACTTCGCGGGCAAACTTCTGCAGGTAAAAATTTTCTTCGTTCGTGGTGTGGTTCGATCCGACCACCCCGAAGCTGCCGCTACGCCCCAGCGTCTCGTTGAATTTTGACGCCACCGCCGTCAACGCCTGCGACCACGAAACTTCTTCCAGCTTGCCGTTTATGCGCACCAGCGGCGTCTGCAGCCGCTCGGGATGATCGTAGAAATCGAACGCGTAGCGGCCCTTGATGCAAAGAAATTCGCCGTTGATCCCGGAGCGGTCGCGATTGTTGCCGCGGATGATGTGGTCATTGCGCGTGCCGAGCGTGGTCTTGCAGCCGTCGGCGCAATGGGTGCAAATCGTGCCCACATGCGTCATTTCCCACGGCCGGGTTTTGTACCGATACGCTCCGCTCGTCAGCGCGCCCACCGGACAAATATCGATGCACGCCCCGCACTCGTCGCACTCGAGGTGGTCCCCGTGGTTCGGAGCGATCTCCGACACTACGCCGCGATTGATTACGCCCAGCGCGGTCACACCCATGCCTTCATCGCAGATGCGCACGCAGCGATAACACAGGATGCATCGCGGCGCATCGAAAAAGACGACTGGAGAAAACTGCTTCTCCGGTGTGTGCACTTTCTCTTCGGTATAGCGGCTCTCGCCGACTCCATACCGGAAGGTCATGTCCTGGAGCTCGCACTCACCACCCTTGTCGCAAACCGGGCAATCGAGCGGGTGATTGGTGAGCAGGTACTCCAGCATGTACTTGCGCGCGGTGTGCACCTGCGGAGTCTCGGTCCGCACTACCATGCCCTCGGCCACCGGCACCGTACACGCCGTCTGCAGCTTCGGCGTCTTCTCGATTTCCACCAGGCACATGCGGCAGGCCGCCTGCAGAGTCAGCCCTTCGTAATAACAAAACGCCGGCACCTCGATGCCCGCCTGCTTGGCGGCATCAATCACCAGCGTGCCGGGCGCGGCCTGAATCTCCTGGCCGTTAATCGTCAATTTGACTGGGTCAGCCATTCAAACCTTTTTCAAAACCGTCTTCAAGAATGCCTTCAAAACCGTGGGGCAGACGATCGTTTTTCTTCGTCTGCCGTGCTCGGCCATTCCTCATACCGTCACCATGCGGTCGGCGTGCTCGTAAGGACACGGTTTACCGTCCAGATGGTCCTCAAACTCGTGCCGGAATTTTTCGACAATGGACGTAGTCGGCAGCGACGCCGCATCGCCCAGCGGGCAGAACGTCCGGCCGAGCATGTTGCGCGATACGTCGCCGATCAGGTCGATGTCCGACCGCGTGCCTTGCCCCTGGTGGAAGCGCGTCAGCAGCTTGCGCAGCCAAGTGGTGCCTTCACGGCACGGGATGCACCAGCCGCAACTCTCATGCGCATAGAACCGCATGATGCGCAGCGCCACCTTCACCATGCAGGTGTCTTCGTCCATCACGACTACGCCGCCTGAGCCGAGCATCGATTTCCGCTGAGCCATCGAATCGTAGTCCATCGTCGCGCCGTCGCACTCCGCCGCGGTCAGAATCGGGCACGAGGACCCCCCGGGAATGAACGCCTTCAGCTTCTTCCCGTTCCGCATCCCGCCGCCGACTTCCTCGATCATCTTCATCACGGGAAAGCCCAGCTTCAGCTCGTAAACCCCGGGTTTGTTGATATGTCCGGTGAGGCACGTCAGCTTGGTGCCGCCGGCCTTTGGCACGCCGAGGTCGGCGAACGCTTTTCCGCCGTCGCGAATGATAGGCGGCACGGCACAATACGTCTCCACGTTGTTCAATACCGTAGGGCACTGGAACGCCCCGACAACCGCCGGAAACGGTGGACGAATTCGCGGGATGCCACGTTTTCCTTCGAGCGACTCCAGCAGCGCCGATTCTTCGCCACACTCGTAGGCCCCCGCGCCAGTATGCGTGTAGAGATCGAAGTCAAAGCCGGTCCCTTGAATGTTCTTGCCCAGCCAGCCCTTTTGGTACGCTTCGGCCAGAGCCTTATCGATAATATCGATCAGATACCGATACTCGCCGCGGATGTAGATGTACCCTGCGTGCGCATCGACCGCCAACCCCGCGATCAGGCATCCCTCGATCAACAGGTGCGGATCGTACTCCATCAGCAGCCGGTCTTTACACGTGCCGGGTTCGCTCTCGTCCGCGTTGACCACGATGTATTTCGGCTTCGGCGACGTGCGCGGAACAAAGCTCCACTTCATTCCCGTCGGAAATCCGGCGCCGCCGCGCCCGCGGAGATTCGAAATCTTCACCTCTTCGATGATCTCCTCCGGCTTCATGCGCGAAGCTTTCACAAAAGCCTGGTACCCGTCATCGGCAAGGTACGTATCGATCGAGGCGGAGTTCGGCTTTCCGAACCGCCGCGAAAGAATGCGCGTTTCGAGCGGACTGGGTTCGTTATACATTTTTCTTCAAACCGTCCAGCAACTGATCCAACTGTTCAGGCGTGACATTGTGATAGAAATCGTAATTTACCTGAATCGCCGGCGCCCACGAGCAGGCTCCAATGCACTCCACCTCTTCCAGCGAAACTCGCCCGTCCGGCGCGACTTCCTTATGACCGATGCCCAGCTTCTCGCACGCCTGCTCCCATAGTTTTTCTCCGCCGGTCAGCAGGCAGCTGATGTTGGTGCAGATCTGCACGTGATACTTCCCCATGGGCTTGCGGTGCAGCATGGAGTAGTACGAGAGCACTTCGTTCACCTGCAGCGGCGTGACACCGACGCGCCGCGCCACTTCTTCGATCAGCTCATCGGAAACCGAGCCCACCTCGTCCTGTCCATACAGCAGCATCGGAATCATCGCCGACCGCTGCCGCCCCGGCGGATAGCTCTTCAGCAGCTTTTCAAAACGCGCTTCGAGTTGTGGAGAAAATGTCATGTTAGTTTGCGTGGCGCGTCATCGGTCCGTATCCCCCAGCACAAAATCCATACTCCCCAGCGACGCAATCACGTCCGCGATTAAAATTCCTTCCACGATCGTCGGAGTCGCCTGCAGATTCCCGAAACTCGGTGTTCGCATGTGCACCCGTTACGGATGCGTCGTACCGTAGCTCACCACGTAATATCCCAGTTCGCCGCGCGGCGATTCGATCACTTGGTAAACTTCGCCCTCGGGCACGCGGAAACCCTCGGTGACAATCTTGAAATGATAGATGAGCGCCTCCATCTGGGTCTTCATCTTCTCGCGGTCCGGCAGCACAACGTGCTGCGCGTCCGCCTTCCAAGGCCCCGCCGGCATTCCTTCCATCGCCTGCTTGATGATCCGCGTGCTCTGCCGCATTTCCTCGATGCGCACCTGATACCGCGAGAAAACGTCGTTGTCCGTCCGCGTCGGCACCTCAAACTCAAACTTCTCGTAGCTGGAATAAGGATTGTCCTTGCGCGCATCCACCTTCAGTCCCGCCGCCCGCAGCATGGGCCCCGTGATTCCCAGATCCAGCATGTCCTCCAGCGCGATGAAGCCAACCCCTTTGGTGCGCCCGATCCAGATCTGGTTCGCGGTCAGCAGGTTCTCGTATTCATCCACCCGGCTCGGGAAAATATCGACGAACGCCTTCACGCGCTTCTCCCAGCCGCGCGGCGGCTCCAGCGCCAGCCCCCCGATCCGGAAGTAGCTCGTCATCATCCGCTGTCCCGAAAACATCTCGAAGATCCGCAAGATCTCCTCGCGTTCCCGGAAGCAGTAGAGAAACACGCTCATCGCGCCGATGTCGATCGCGTGCGTTCCGAGCCAGACCAGGTGGCTGTTCAACCGTGTCAGCTCCGTCAGCATCACGCGCATCCATTGCGCCTGCGGCGGAATTTCCAACCCGAGCAGCTTCTCCACAGCCAGCACGTAACACAGGTTATTGGAGAGCGGAGCCAGGTAGTCGACACGGTCGGTCAACGTCACCGCCTGCTGGTAGTTCTTGACTTCAAATTCCTTCTCAATCCCCGTGTGCAGGTAGCCGATGTCGGGCTGGCAATTGCGAACGATTTCCCCATCCAGTTCGATCAGCAGGCGCAGTACCCCGTGAGTGGACGGGTGCTGCGGTCCCATGTTGAGGACCATGCGCCGGCGGCCGCTCGGTTGCTGCGGCTGTTCGGTCTCGATCGCGATCTGGCTCGGTATCCCCGACTCGCTCATCCTAAACCCTCGACCCGGTCACCGGATAATCTTTCCGCAGCGGGTTGCCTTCCCATCCATCCGGCATCAAAATTCGGCGCAGATCCGGATGGTTTCGAAACTCAATTCCGAACAGGTCGAAAATTTCCCGTTCGTACCAGTTCGCGCCGCGCCAGACTGGCGTCACCGATTCAATCGACGGGTTCGTGCCCGGCAGCCGGCACTTCAGCCGCAGCCATTCATTCCGCTCGATCGAATACAAATGGTAGACCACCTCGAACCGCGGCTCGCCCGGATAACGATCCACCGCCGTCACCGTGCTCAGCCGGACAAACTTCTGGTCGTACTTCAGAAACCCGCAGACGCTGGCAATTTTGGCCGCCGCAATTTCCAGTGTCAGCTCCCCGCGATCGTGCTTTCCCCCGGTGAGCGCCTCCGGATCGAACGAATCGATCGCCACGGCGACGGCATGTTCCCGCAAATTGTCCGGTATCATTTGTTGGTTCGTTTACTGCTTCCCGCCGGCGCGGTCCGATTGAGACCAATCCAGCGCGCCCTTTTTCCAAATGTAGAAAAATCCCGAGAGGATCAGCACCACAAAGATCAGCATTTCGATGAAGCCAAACATTTTCAGATCGCGGTAGACCACGGCCCAGGGATAGAGAAAGATTGCTTCGATGTCGAACAGGATAAACAGCATCGCAACCAGGTAGAATTTCACGCTGAAGCGCTGGCGCGCATCGCCGGTCGGCGTGATTCCCGATTCGTAGGGAGTGTCCTTGATGACGTTGCGGACGCGCTTTCCCAAGATGTACGAGAGCGCGATCAGCACGGTCGCCAGCCCGATGGCGATGATTCCCTGCACCAGCACAGGGAAATACACTTCGGTGTAAGAGCTAGGCATCTGTTCCTGAAAATACGGGGATCAAATACGACTATAATGGTTGCAAAACAAGGGTGTCAACCAACGTATGCCCATCCACATCACGGTTAACGGAGAAGCCCGCCTCGCCTCCGACGGCCAGACTGTTCTCGGACTGCTGCAGGAATTACAACTCGATCCCGCGCGCGTGGCCGTTGAACTCGATCGCCGCATTGTCAAGCAGCCTCTCTGGCGCGAGACGACGCTACACGCCGGCGCACAAATCGAAATCGTCCAGTTCGTCGGTGGCGGATAAGACAGGGCTACGCAAAACTCCGGATCGCTGACGATTCGTCTTCATGCACGTCGAAAACCGTGTACAGCTTCGTGATCTGGAGCAGATCCTTGACCCGCTTGCTCAGTCCGAGCAGCTTCAACTGGCCGCCGCTGTTGGTTACTGATGTAAACCCGGAGACCAGTTCCCCGATTCCGGAGCTATCAATATAGGAAACCTCGCCCAGATTGAGCAGGATCTTCTTGTGGTTCTTCGACACCATGTCTCGCAGTGCATCCCGCAGTGCGCTCGACCCCTCGCCTAATGTGATCCGGCCTGCGACGTCCACCACGCTGACATCGCCCACTTGCCGACTATTCAACTTTACACTCACTGAACATGCCTCCTGGCTGTAAAAATCCTGAATCCTACTTGGACACCATGTGCTTGATCAAAGTTACTTCCATCCCCCCGGGCTCAAGACGCCGGATCTGAAAATCGTCCATGAACGATCGGATCAGAAAAATTCCGCGACCTGAATTGCGGAACAGGTTCTCGGGAGCCAGCGGATCCGGCACGCTTTCCACGTCGAATCCCTCGCCCTCGTCGATGATCCGCACTGTCAAACTGCCCGCGTCCTTGTGTACCGAAAACCGAACTTTCTTGTTGGCGTTGTACCGGTTGCCATGCACAACGGCGTTCACCATGGACTCACGCACCGCCATCCCGATCTTTGTCAGGTCGTCCTCGTCAAATCCCGCTCTCTTCGCCACGCCCATCGCAATCTCTTCGGCGTAATCCACACTGTCCAAAGTGGAATCCAGCGAGCGTTCCACAGTCTCGGCCTCGTGCCGCGATTGATTGGACATGACGGAGAACGGCTGGGCAGCGTTGCCAAGTCGAATGGCTAGAATAAATTACCCGTACCGCGAAAGTCAAGGAGCACGCCGGAGCACGCCGGAACCTCCCGTCAATTTCGGGCCGTGATGTTGTACAGTATCTGGATAGCTTAAGGAGCTGAGATGAAGCGGATCGAAAAACGAATTGCGGTTGGACTGACGATGGTATTGGCGCTGGCGGCGGTTCTTGCTGCGCAAAATCCCGCCATCAAACGTACGGTAGTTAAGACGGCAGATGTCTCGGTCCCCGGACGCGAAGCCGTTATCGCGAATGTTGAAATTGCGCCGGGCGGCAACGCCGGCCGTCACACGCATCCTGGTGACGAGATTAGCTACATCCTCTCCGGTGAAGGTGAAATCTTGATGGAAGGCCAACCGCCTTTGAAGGTCAAAGCCGGTGACGGATTCGTGATTCCTGGCGGCACCAGGCACGACGCTCACAACACCGGCTCGCAACCGCTTCGCCTCGTCGGAGTGTACGTTGTGGAAAAGGGCAAGCCGCTGGCAACACCAGCGCCTTAATAAGCTACGCTGTCAATGACTTACCGCATCATCCGGGGCTTCCGCGCTGCCTCGAATGGTGCGACAATGGGCAGAAATGCGCCGAGGGCTTCGGCAGGCCGAAGGAGCGTTGTATGAACTATTCGCGACGTGATTTTGGAAAATTCGCCTTGGTATCGATACCCGCGGCCGCTCTCGCAGCCCCCAACTCGCGCATTAACGGCGTCCAGATCGGCGCGATCAGTTATTGCTTCCGCGATCTGCCTCCCGCACAGATCATTCCCTCGATGCTGAAAATCGGGCTGAGCGAGGTCGAGCTCATGTCGGACCACGCCGAGGCGCTGGCGGGCGCGCCGCCTGCCCCACGCGGCCGCGGTCAAACACCCGAAAACGTCGCCGCCCAGCACGCGCTCACCGAATGGCGCACAGCCGTCCGGCCTGAAACGTTCGCGCCGGTCCGCAAGCAATTCACTGATGCGGGAATCGAGATCCGGCTGCTTTGTTACAACATGGGTGTCAACGTCACTGACGATGAAATCGATTATGCCTTCCGCATGGCTCGCACGCTGGGCGTCCGTGCCATCTCTTCGAGCTCGACAGTGACGGTGGCGAAGCGTGTCGCTCCGGTCGCGGAGAAGTACCGGATGCCATGGGGCGCCCATGGACACGACGACGTCAAAGATCCCGAACAGTTCGCCACTCCCGAAACCTTCGCCAAGGTGATGGCGATGGGTAAGTACATGTGGGTGAACCTCGACATCGGCCACTTCACGGCAGCCGGTTACGATGCCGTGCGGTTCATTCGGGAGAATCACGCCCGAATCACGAACCTGCACCTGAAAGATCGCAAGAAGAGCCCTGCGGGTAATTCAACTCCGATCCAGCAGAACAACTGGCCTTGGGGCGAAGGCGACACGCCGATTACGGCGGTGCTGCAGCTGCTCAAGAAAGAGAAGTACGACATTCCGGCGAACATCGAATACGAGTACAACGCTCATGCGACGGGCGACACCGTGACGGAAGTGCAGCGGTGCTTCGACTACGCGCGGAAGGCTCTGGAAGCGTAACTAGCGCATCCGGACCGCTCGGAACAGATCGTCGGCCGAGCTCAGCACCACCCATTCCAGCCGCTGCGGCAATTTTTCCCGCGCCAGGAAGTCACGCACCGCTTGCGCCGCTTCGGGCGCCCGTTGTTCGCCGAGCGTCGCATCCATCCAGCGCTTGGGAAAGAAGATATCGCCGGTCCGCTGGATTTCCGGCAATAATTCCAGGCTGGGGCGTACGAACCGGAGCGCCTCCGGCTGCCGCAGCGGGTGGTTGAGATAACGAAGCGACTCCAGGACCCAGGGCTCATGCCGCCGGTTTTCGAGTTTGCGAAAACGCTCGAACGCCTGCTCCCGTTCCGCCGCATCCGCGGAGAGCGCGGGCATCACGAACGCGAGGCGCGCCTTGCGGTCCGGATTCTGCGTGCGGGCCAATTGCTCGCTGAGAATCTGCCGCCAGGAAGGCGTCTCGCGCACCGCCAGTTCCATGGCCATGTTGATCTCGTCGGTCTCCGCGAACGTCAGACCTTCGATTTTCTCTTGGCGGCTCCAAACGCGTTCCAACCACGCTAGCCCTTCTTGCGTCAACACCATATCGCGATATGCATTGAACCATGCGGACTTCCCGCTCGCCGTCCCCGCGCTCCCGATTCCGCCACGCAGGAGCGATTCCAACGCCGCTGCGCGCCGTACGCGCTCCGCTGGCGGCAGGAATTGCCAGAAGGCGCGCACAAGGTAAGCCAGCACGCGCTCGGTGTTTTGCTCATCGGTTTCTTTCGGCAACGCGTGCATCGCGAGCTCTAGAAATTCCGCCGCCGTGATCCGCGCCTCCAGCAGGTTCTCCCACACATCCACCCAGGCGCTGCCGCGCGTCAGCGCATCCGGGATATCTTCCAGATGAGCCAGCAGGTACCGCCGGGTGTTGTCATCCAGTACAAATAATCCATAACCCAACCCGCCGCCGTTCGGCAGCACATAGAGGGGACGTTTCAGCCCCGCTGCCTTCGGAATATCTGCCGCCGCGCCGTTCAACGCGACTGGCATCTGCTCGATGTGGTTCGCGAATCCCACCACTACTTCGAGATGTTGCGGCCAGACTCGGCCTTGCTGCGTCAGCCGTAACTCGGAAATCGTCCCGTCTGCTCCCAGCCGCAGAGTCGTCATGATCTCGGGACGCCCGCGGCGCTCCACCCATGCCCGGCTCCAGTCGGCTACCTCTCCCGGCTTCCGCTTCTCGAAAATCTGCACCAGATCGAGCCACGTGGCGTTTCCAAACGAATACCGCTTCAGGTATTCGCGCAGTCCGTCGCGAAATTCTTCGGCGCCTGCGATCCCTTCCAGTTGCCGCATTACAATCGGCGCTTTGTCGTAGATGATATTTCCATAAAGGCTGCCCGCCTCGTTTAGATTCGCCAGGTCTTGCCGGATCGGATTCGCGCCGGCCGTGCGATCCACGTCATAAGCGCTCGGATAATGCTCAAGCAGAAATCGGAGATCGTGATTCACCTGCGGAAATGAGGGATTCACGATCTTGGCCGCCATCACATTGGCCATGACTTCTTTCATCCAGACATCGTTAAACCAGCGCATGGTGACCAGGTCCCCGAACCACATGTGCGCGGTTTCGTGCGCAATGGTGCTGGCGCGGTTCAACAATTGGTTCTGTGTAGCCGATGGATCGAGCATCATCCCCGAGGCGTTATAGAGGATTGCGCCGGGATGCTCCATGCCGCCGAACTGGAATGATGGGATCAGCACGAAATCGAACTTGCCCCACGGATACCGAATGCCCGTGTATTCTTCGAGCCACGCCAGGGCGCGCGCGTGCAGATCGAAAATGGCGTCGCGATTGCGCGCCACCTTTAGGGTATCGGTCTCGCGATGGAACATGCGGAAAGTGCGCCCGTTGCGCTCGGCAGTTTCCACCCGGAATTTTCCGGCCGCGAACGCAAACAGATAAGTTGGAAGCGGCGGCGTCTCGGCAAAACGCACCACCGGCCGCGCGGGAACGGATCCAGGCGCGAAAATTCCGACGACGGAACGCTCGCTCTCGGCTCCATTCGCCACTAGTTGCCAATCAGCCGGCGCTTCCAGCTGCAGAGTGAAGCGCGCTTTGAGGCTGGGCTGATCGAAACAAGGAAACGTAAGATGGGCGCGCGCCGGCACAAACAGCGTATACAGGAAATCATCGTTCCGGTTGAGCGCTTCGTCTCCGGCGATGAACTCGATCCCAACCGAGTTCTCCCCTGCCTTGCTGGCCGCTGCCGGAAAGATCAGGTGTCCGTCCAGGAAAACGAACTGCGCCGGCTGCCCGTTTATGCGAACTGCGCGCACATGATCGCGGGGCTGCTCGAAGTCGATGACATCGCGTGCGGCGCCCGCAAAGTGAACCGGATTACCTCGGAGCCGCGAATCGCCTCAGCCTTTTTCTCCGGGATCCGCAACGATAGTTCGTACCGCAGGGCCGAAATAGTGCCCGCGCGATCGTTCGCCAAACCCTCGGAAATGCCGGGGCCCGGCGATACAGCGGCCGCGGAAGCAGCAGCCGCCAACAAAGCGGCCCACAGAAACATGGTGTGTTAGTTCAGTCGCGCCGTTTCAACTTTCGATCCCGGCTTCGCGTTACCCCACGCAATAAAAGCCCCGGCTGCCGAACGGAAAATCCGCGGATATCCGAGCGCCTTTTGTCCGCCCTCGGCCACATGAATCACCGGCCCGGCCGCACCCGCCGCGCTTACCGATCGCGCCAGCACGCGTGCGCCCGCCGCGCCGCCTTGCTCTAGCCACGAAATCGTCGCGTTCCCCTGATCATCTACCGCCATCGACGTGTAGCCAAATGCGTGACCGGTGCTGACCACCGTCGGTTTGCCGAAGGTTGCCCCGCCGTCCGTCGAGAAGGCAACCTCCACTTTCGGAGCATTCTGCGCGCCGGTATACCAGGCCACCGCTACCTTGTCTCCCTTGGCCGCCACGGCAGCCGCATTGGTCGGGCATGCGTTGAGCTTCCACTTGTCCGCGTGCACGATCTTCGACTGCGACCACTTCCCGTTTTCCAGGCGGATCACAGCAATATCGCGGATATCGTCCGCTGTGTGATCCCGGTACGCCACTACCAGCCCTTTGCTTGTCTTTGCCACCGCCGTCGGGCAGCAGTTGCATACATCGTCATCAAGGCGCTCTTCTTTGATCTCCTTGCCGGCCGCATCCACTACCGTCCGCATCAGATAGCCGGGGCCGTCTTCGCCTTGCGGCGTGTGCAGCCAGAACAGGGAAATCTCTCCTTTCGCATCGACGGCCATCGAAGCGAGCCCGTGCTCCACCTGGCTCTTGTCCTTGTGGGCCATCAGCGGCGCGGTCCAATGCGCGCCATCGGTGGAAGACGAGACGTACACGAATTCCGCTTCGCTCGATTCATTCGGCATCTCCACCCAGTGCGCCATCCACTGCTTGTCGCTCACCTGCATCACCTCGGGCACCTCCGCCGGATGACGGAAGAAATGCCGGTTTACAGCCACCGTCTGTGGGTCCGACCATTTCGCGCCATGGAGCACCGCGTACCGCAAGCTCAGCGCGCCAGTCTTCGACGGTTCCACCCAGCTCATCAGCGGGCTGCCATCCGGCGCGGTGGACCAGTTGGCCTGCAGACTGCCAGGCGCCGACGGATTCGGCACCGCTTCGGCTTTGGTTTGCGGGAAGGCCGGGACCGCCGCAGACAGGATCAGAAGAAGGAACGAACTTCGCATGGCGTTGTAACTCCGGCGGTCAGTGACCGTGTGTGACCGCGGTTTTCTTGACCCCTCCGCGAGCCGGGTAGTAGACTGGCCGTTCGATGCCGCTGGGCTCCGTGTTCAGTCCACACTCGCCGCAAGTCCAGGCAATCTCGGCGCTGTTCGCCGCCTTCCTGGTGCTGGCCGCTGTCATCTTCCTTATTGTGGCAGGTTTGGTCGGTTACAGCATTGTGCGATACCGCGCGCGGGCGGGTGCGCCGGAGCCGCGGCAAACCTTCGGCTCCCGCAAGCTCGAAATCGCCTGGACTGCGATCCCGCTGCTCATCGTGACTGCGCTCTTCGTTTTCACCGTCCGCACGATGGCTTCCATCGATGCGCCCCTCGCGCCCGATCAGCCGCCTGACGTCGTCATCACCGGCCATCAATGGTGGTGGGAGGCCCGCTATCCCAACGGGGCCGACACCGCAAACGAGATTCACATCCCTGCCGGCCGCCGCCTGCTGGCGCGCATCGAATCCGCCGACGTGATCCACGATTTCTGGGTGCCGCAGCTCGCGCGCAAAATAGACGCCGTCCCTGGGCGCCCTTCCTACCTCTGGATCGCGGCCGATGAACCCGGCACGTATTCCGGCGCTTGTTCCGAGTTTTGTGGAATGCAGCACGCCTGGATGCGCTTCCGGGTGATCGCCGAGACCGAAGCCGCGTTCTCCGCTTGGCTTGCGCACGAAGCCGCCCCGCCACCACAGCCTTCCGGCGAAGCGGTCGAAGGCGCGCGAATCTTTCAGCGGCAGAAATGTGACGATTGCCACGCCATCTCATCCAGCAACACGCGGCCGCTCATCGGCCCGCCCCTCACTCACATTGCCAGCCGCCATCTGCTGGGCGGCGATATCCCGAACACCGCGGAGAACCTGACGCGCTGGATCCTTACTCCGCAGGAGATTAAGCCCGGCAATCGCATGATGAACCCGCGCCTCCTCCCTACAGACGTGCGGCCATTGGGCGCGTATATGGAGTCGCTCCGGTGAACAGCCTGCGCCGTGGGCTTTCCACGGTCGATCACAAAGAGATCGGCGTTCTTTATATGGTGACCGCGCTTTTCTTTTTCCTGATCGGCGGCGTGGAAGCCATGATGATCCGCGCTCAATTGTCGTTACCCGGCCTCAATTTCCTGTCGCCTGAAAGCTACGATCAGGTTTTCACGATGCACGGCACCACCATGATCTTCCTCGTGGTGATGCCCGTATTAACCGGTTTCGGCGTGTACCTGGTTCCCCTGATGATTGGCGCCGGTGACATGGCCTTTCCGCGCCTCAACGCGCTGGGTTTCTGGATGCAGTTCTTCGGAGGCATTCTTCTTTACATCAGTTTCTTCGCCGGGGGCGCGCCCGACGCCGGCTGGTTCAGCTACGCGCCCTTGAGCGAGAAAACCTACTCGCCGCATGCCGGTATCGATTATTGGGCTCTCGGATTATTGCTGCTCGGCGGCGGCACCGTGGGCGCCGCTATTAATTTCGTCGTGACCATCGCTAACCTGCGCGCGCCCGGAATGACCGTTCGCCGCTTGCCGCTCTTCGTCTGGATGACCCTGGTCAATTCCGTGTTGATCCTGTTCGCGCTCCCCGCGCTCAATGCCGCGCTCGTCATGCTGCTGAGCGACCGCCTGCTCCACGCGCACTTCTTCGACGCTGCGCAGGGCGGCTCCCCGGTCCTCTGGCAGCACTACTTCTGGATCTTCGGCCACCCGGAAGTCTACATCATGGTGCTGCCGGCGTTCGGTATGATTTCGGAAATCATCCCGGTCTTCTCGCGAAAGCCCATCTTCGGATACGGCTTCGTGGCTGCCTCTACTCTAGCCATTGCGTTCCTCAGCTACGGCGTCTGGGTGCATCACATGTTCGCGGTGGCGCTCGGCCGCGTCTTCATCTCCGTCTTTGCTGCGATGAGTATGCTGATCGCCGTGCCGACCGGGGTCAAGATATTCGCCTGGTCGGCCACGCTGGTTGGCGGCTCCATCCGCTTCACCACTGCCATGCTCTTCGCCGTGGCATTCCTGCTCGAATTCACGGTCGGGGGCTTAAGCGGCGTTGCGTTCGCGACAGTCCCAATTGACTGGGAGCTGACCGACACCTATTTCGTGGTGGCGCACTTTCATTACGTGTTGTTCGGCGGCACCGCCTTTGCCTTGTTTGCAGCGGCCTACTATTGGTTCCCGAAAATTTCCGGCCGCCTGATGGACGAGAAGATGGGCCGCTGGAACTTTTGGCTGGTGGTAATCGGCTTCAACCTGACGTTCTTCGTGCAGCACTTCCTCGGCTTAATGGGTATGCCGCGCCGGGTATACACCTATCCGAACCTGCCGGGCTGGGCCGCGCTCAATCTGATTTCAACGTTCGGTGCCGTAATCCTGGGGCTCGGCGCGCTCGTCTTCATCTCCAACATTCTCGCCAGCCTGGCATCCGGCGCCCGTGCCGGAAACGATCCCTGGGATGCCTGGACGCTCGAGTGGGCCGCCACCTCGCCGCCCCTCCCCGAGAACTTTGAGACCGTTCCCATGGTGCGCAGCCGCCGCCCGCTTTGGGATCTGAAGCATCCCGATTCGCCCGACTGGGCGGTCGAAGGCGGCGCTTGATGAAACAACGAGCTCCATTGGGCATGCTCCTCTTCCTGTTGAATGAGGCGGTGTTCTTCTTCATGCTGATCGCCGCGTTCCTGTATTTCCGGGGCTCGACCGTCGCTACAGCGGTCCGAACCCTGAACCTCACCGCGGCTTCGATTTTCACCGTTTGCCTGCTGGCCAGCAGCTTGACGATGTGGCGGGCGGCGGCCACCGGCGCACGCTCCTGGCTTGCCGCCACGCTCGCGCTCGGCGCCATCTTTCTTTACGGCCAAGGTACCGAGTATTGGGCTCTGTTCCGCCAGAACGTCACGATCGGAAACAACCAGTTCGGCACCACATTCTTCACGTTGACCGGCGTTCATGGCTTGCATGTCTTGGCAGGCCTGATCTTACTCGTAATTTTGCTGAGTGGTAGAACCGGCCGGAGTTTACAGGTTTCGAGGTCTGCGCTCGAGTCGATCGCCTTTTTCTGGTACTTTGTCGATGCCGTGTGGCTGGCGATTTTCGGCCTGGTCTATTTATGGACGTTCCTATGATCTGGGACTGGGAACCATCAGTTCTTGTTGGTTGCGCCATGCTCGCAGGCGCCTATATCGCGGCGGCGCGCCCGCGGACACCTGCAAAAACTCTCTGTTTCCTGGGCGGGGTCGCACTCCTTCTGCTGGATCTCGTTTCTCCGATCGACGCTCTTGCCGATACCTATCTCCTCAGCGCTCATATCGTGCAGCATTTTCTGCTGGCGCTCATCATTCCGCCGCTCTGGCTGCTGGGGATCCCGCGCGAATTCGCCGAACGCTCCTTGAATCAACGGTGGATCGGACGCATCGAGCAAGCGCTCTCAAGTCCAGCGATAGCCTGGCCGCTAGGTGTCGGCACGATGCTGGTTTGGCACGTCCCTGCGCTATTCAACGCCGCGCTGGCCAGCGATGGCCTCCATATCTTCCAGCACCTCAGTTTTCTAATCACGGGCACGATCTTCTGGTGGCCGGTGCTGGCCCCGATGGACTCGCGCCGTCTGGCGCCGCTGCCCGCGATCTTCTACCTGTTCAGCGCGTGCACCGCCTGCAGTCTGCTGGGAGCCGTTCTCACATTCACTCCCCCAGGATGGTATCCCGCATATCTGAATCACGCCGGCGATGCTATTCGCACCGGGTGGGGCCTCGACGCCCGCACCGATCAGCAACTCGGCGGCATGCTGATGTGGGTGCCCGGCTGCCTGGTGTATCTCACCGCGATTCTCGCGCGGGTGGCGCGTTGGTATGCCGCGCCCGAAAGAGCATGATCCACAAACCGAGCTATGCGCCGGTTCTGATGGCAGCAGGCCTGATGTGCACATTATGGGGCGCCGTCACAACCTGGGCGATCTCAGGCGTCGGCCTGATCGTGGTGGCAATCGCATCGGTCCGCTGGATCCGCGATGCGGGTCAGCAGCCGCGGGCTTCCCCGGCGGCGCAAGAGGAACCGGCTGCGCGCGTTACAGTGAAGCCAGAGACCTCAGACATCCTTAATGTGCGAATGATAAGCCCCTGGTTACACCGGTTCGCGATTCTGGTCTCCGTTTGCGCCTTTGCGCTCGTCCTCAGCGGGGCTCTGGTCACCAGCAACGACCCACAGCCGGCCGCGTTCTTGCAGCGTATGCATCTCATCGCGGGAATATCGGTTGGGATTCTAGCCGCCAGTCTCGGCGTCTGGCTGCGCGGCCCGGGTTGGATTCTGCTGGCCGCCCTTGTCCTCGATTCTATGCTGGGTGGCCGCAGTCCAGCGATCGGCGCGCTCCATGCGTTTGTCGCGCAGCTCTTTTTCGCCGGAACCGTTGCCATCGCGCTCATCACCTCGCGAGGCTGGATCGATGCTTCGGATCAGGTGCCCGATTCCGCGCGATTCTCGCTGCGCACGCTCTCGCTCGTCGCTCTGCCGCTGCTGATCCTGCAGGTGGCGCTCGGGGCTGCATATCGCCACAAAGCGATGGGCATCATGCCGCACATCACTGGCGCGCTTGTGGTCACTCTGGCGCTGTTACTGCTCGCGGTGCTGGTGACCAATCAATATCCCGAGCACCGCGGGCTGCGTCCCGCCGCAAAACTTCTGATCGGAATCACCTTCACGCAGGTGATGCTCGGAATGGGCGCCTTCATCACGCGCTTGATGATGGCGGAAGGCACGCTGCCGGTGGTCATCATCAGTGTCGCGCACGTAGCCACCGGTTCGTTGACCCTGGCCTGCACCGTTGTGCTGACGCTTCTGATCCGCCGCTATTTAACGGCTGTTTAGTTCCTTTGCGGGCGCGGGCGACGGCGTTTCCGTGTTGGTCGCGAGTTCTGACTTCTTATACCTGGGCTCGCTGATATACCCTTCCACTTCGTCCTTGCCCACGCGATTCACCACCAGCTGGACCGGCTGCGGCCGGTCGCTGAGCGTGATCCAGACCGGTTCGTACAGATTCACGTGTTTCTTGTTGAGCGTATTATCGTCAACCAGCATCGCGAAATCGTAGGTTTTATGTTTGGTGCTGGTGCTGCGGAGCGCCAGGCTGAGCGGCCCGACCCGCTGCATCTGCTTCGATTTCATCAGCCGGAACTCATAAATATTCTGCTCCCCGCGCCTCTGCAGTGCCGCGACCTCGTCATGGGTTCGGGCTATGGAGCCATTCAGGTCGTCACGGGCGGAGCTGATCTTGCCATCCAGGGACTGCTCGGTCTTGGCCAGGTCTTCCCGGGTGTTCGCCAGTTCCTTCCGGGTTTCGGTGAGCTGGCCTTGCAGCCGGTCGAGACGCGGATCGCTCTTAGCGACGCGCGGCCCCCGTTTCACCGCCGTAGCGGCGCGGACGACCGGCCGTTCTTCCACGCGGTCCGCCGTTTGCGCCTGGCGCTGCGCCATCGTATTGAGCCGGTTCGATAGATCCTGAATCTGCAAACGCGCACGGCTCAGTTCGGCCGCGTTCGCGGCGCGGTCCGCGTCGAGTTCCTTCAGCTGATTGTGCTCTACAATCCACAAACCCGCGGTCACCACCGCCAGGCCGCCGCACAGGCCGATCACCGGGAGAGTCCCGATTCCGCGGCTCCGCCGGGTAAGAAAAATTTTCCGCTCGTGCTTCATGGACGAGCGTCGCAGCATTTTCGCTGCCACATACGGCGCGTAGTAAGATCGGCAAATGAAGTTCTCGATTCCGCTACTGATGTTGGCAATAGCTGCCGCTGCGGTCGCGCAGCCAGCCGCGCCGCCGCCCAACCTGAACGCTGAACCGGAAGTTATTTCTCTGTGGGAAGGCAATGCGCCCGGCGCATTGGGCGACACCGATGCTGACCGCCCCACTCTTACGTTTTTTCGCGCCGCGCGCCAGCCGAACGGCAGTGCGGTCATCATCGCACCCGGCGGCGGTTATGCCGCGCTCGCGATGAACCACGAAGGCCGGTACGTGGCTGCCTGTTCAACTCCATGGGCGTGAACGCGTTCGTGCTGAAATACCGTCTCGGTCCCCGGTACCACCATCCCATCGAACTGGGAGACGCGCAGCGGGCGATTCGCCTGGTACGCGCCCGGGCCGCGCAGTTCGGTGTGCAGCCCGACCGCATCGGCATGATGGGATTTTCCGCCGGCGGACACCTGACCGCCACCGCCGGCCCCCACTTCGACCAAGGCCACTCCGGAGCCGCCGATCCGGTGGATCGCGCGAGCAGCCGCCCCGATTTCCTGATTCTGGCGTATCCGGTAATCTCCTTTGACCCCGCGATCGCACACGCCGGTTCCGTGCGCAGCCTGTTGGGAGACAATCCCGACGCAGCCCTGATTCAAAACCTGTCGGATGAACTGCAGGTGACGGCCACCACCCCACCCACATTCCTATTTCACACCACCGCCGACGCCACGGTTCCGGTCGAAAACAGCGTGCGCTTCTATCTCGCGTTGCGGGCGGCCAAGATTCCCGCCGAGATGCACCTCTTCGAGAACGGCCCGCACGGCGTGGGGCTGGCGCTGGCCGATCCCGCCCTGAGCCTTTGGCCCACGCTGCTGAGCAACTGGCTGCGCGGCCGCGGCCTGCTCGCCAAGTGACGGTCACGAGTATTTTTTCGGCCGTAAGTCGCTGGAACTGCTTTAATTCGATCGGCTGATTCCGGGGCACACCGCCGACGCCGCGCTACAATCCAGTCGGATCGGAAGAAACCGCCACGGTCTGGCGGTTTTGATCAGCAAGTTATTGATTTTTGGTTCAAGAACCGCCAGAGCCTGGCGGTTTTTCCTTTTTAGGGGAGCAAATCTTATGGAAGACGAAAGAAAGCAAGATCTCTTAAACCTCGGGACGTGGCTGGGCCGCAAACAGGCGTTCGCGGTGGTGGCGGGACGCTGCACGGCGGCAAGCGCGGAATGCCTCCGCAACGTGCGGGATAAAAAACTGTATCGTGGTTGTGGCGTGACCTGGACCGACTTCTGCCGCCGGTACCTGGGCATGAGCCGCTCGCTCGCCGATCAGCTCATCCGGCAATTGGAAGAGTTCGGCCCGGGATATTTTCGCCTCGCCGAAGTCGCCAGAATCACACCCGAATCGTTCCGTTTGATCGCGCCGTCGGTCACCGAGGAAGGCGTGAATTGCGGTGGCGAGCTCATTCCATTCACTCCCGAGAACGCCGGCAGGATTGCGGCCGCCGTGGAGCAATTGCGCGCCCAGGCCAAAGTCCAACAGGGGCCGTCGTCACCGGACGATCCGGCGCGCAGCCTGAGGCGCGTGAAGAAGAGCTTCGCGGCGGCGCTTGCGGAGCTGGAACGCATCGGGGCGCTCACATCCGACGTGATGGAGAAGCAGCCCTACTATGCGCTGATCGATGAGACGATTTGGCGCCTCACTCAGCTGAACACTGTCGTTCCGCGCGACTAGCGCGACCCCGGGCCGCGGCGTGCAGCCGGGCGTGTGACGCTCACGCCGGTTGCCGCCGCGGAGTGACGGGCGTATCCTGAATGTCGCCGGAAAGCCCATTCGCCACTCTTGAAACGGAGAATTTGTAATGAGCAGAGCGACATGTCTTGCATGGTCCGAAGCAGGGACCACTCTATTGATTCTGACCTTCGCCAGTGTGGCACTGGCGGAAATCCCGTCTTCTTCGGCCCTCACAGGCGTAGTGACCTCCCAGGCGGAAGGCGCGATGGAGGGTGTCATTGTCGGGGCGAAAAAAGCGGGCTCCCCCATTACCACTTGGGTAGTGAGCAACGCCCAAGGCCGGTACACCTTTCCGCGCGAAAGACTGGATCCGGGCAAATACTCGATCGCCGTCCGAGCCGTCGGCTACGATTTGCCGAAGACTGCGATTGAAGTGACGCCGCAATCCACGCAGTTGGATTTGCAGCTCAACAAGGTAACCGGTACTTCCAAGCTCGCCCTGCAACTCTCCAACGGGGAGTGGTTCATGAGCCTGCCCGGGACCAATGAACAGAAAATGCTGATCGGGGGTTGCGTCACTTGTCACACGCTGCAGCGCATCATGTTCTCCCGCTTCGGCACCGATGAAATGGCGCAGGTGGTCCAACGGATGGCTCTGCACACGAACAATTCGTCGCCCATGCATCCCTGGATGCGGCCGGTGGAAAATTCCCTGCGCCCGCCGACGCCTGGACAGACCATCGTGGGCAAATACCTTAGTGCGATGAACCTGAGTACCACAGATACTTTTGAATTCCCGCTAAAAACATTGCCGCGGCCCAAAGGCAAGGCGACCCAGGTGATCTACACGACATACGATTTGCCGCGGGCGGACGCCTCGCCGCATGACGAAGTGTTCGACGCGAAAGGTCAACTCTGGTACTCCGATTTCAATTCCCAGTTCATCGGAAAGCTCGATCCCGCAACCGGCAAAGTGGTGGAGTACCCCGTTCGACAAAACCGGATCGGCCAGATCGCTCAGGGCGGTCTCCAGATCGATATTGATCGGGAGGGGCGGATTTACTACGGCAATATGTCGCAGATGCAGATCGTGCGATTGGACCCGAAGACCGGCAAAATGGAGACCTTTAAACCTCCGATACCGGAGACTGAATTGGGGGATGGCCATCTGACGATGATCGACCCCGCATTTCAGCAGGTGGACGGCAAAATATGGGCCAATGTCGCCTTCGCGACCGGCGAGGCGGGCGGCACGTGGCATGTCGACCTGGCGACAAACACCTGGACTCGCGTGACCTATCCGCCTGGCAGTCCGCCCGCGCAAGCTTACGACGTAGTTGCCGATTCCAAGAACAACGTCTACGGCATGCACATGAATAACGACAAGATTTGGATGACCGATGGGAAGACTCTGAAAACGGTTTGGTATGAATTCCCCACCAAAGGCGCAGGTTGCCGGCGGGGACACATCGACTCCCAAGACCGGCTTTGGTGCGGCGGCTTTAACGGTAACCGTCTGGCGATGTTCGATCCGAAGGCGCAGAAGATCACGGAGTGGAAGATGCCCACGCCGTGGACCCGTCCGTATGACGCGGAGTTCGACGACAAGACGTACGCGTGGACCGCCGGCATGGACAACGATCTGGCGGTCCGCTTGAATATCCAGACTGGGGAATTCACTGAGTATCTGTTGCCGCATGAAACCAACGTGCGCCACGTGGAGGTACAGAAGTCCGGCTCGCTCTCCAGCTTGTGGCTAGGAGATCAGCACGGCGGCACGATCGTCCGAGTCGAACCACTGGCACCGTAACCGGCCTGGGCTAGCGCGGTTTTGATAAGATCGATGGTCGCCGTGAGATCTGCGATTATCCTCATGCTGGCGGCTTTGGCAGGTGCCGCTCAGAACAAACCCGACTTCAGCGGGATCTGGCAGGCCGTGAATACGGCGGCGTGGGATTTGCAGGATCACACCGGAGCATTGGGACTGCCGCCGGGGCAAGGGGTCGTGGAAGGCAGCGAGATCCCGTACCAGCCTGCGGCCGCAGCGAAGAAGCAGCAGAATTTCGCCAACCGGCGTACCGCCGATCCCACCGAGGCGAATTGCTTTCTGCCGGGCGTGCCGCGTGCCACCTACATGCCCTATCCATTTGAGATCGTCCAGACGCCGAAACTCATCGCAATCACCTACGAGTTTGCGCACGCGCTGCGCACTATTCCGATGGATGGCAGCGCTCACTCGGATCTCACCGATACCTGGATGGGAGACTCGCGCGGCCGTTGGGAGGGGAACACTCTGGTGGTGGATGTGACTAATTTCAACGATCAGACCTGGTTCGATGGAGCGGGCAATTTCCACAGCGATGCGCTGCACGTGGTGGAGCGCTACACGCTGACCGATCACGACCACATCCAGTATGAGGCCACCATCCAAGACCCCAAAGTATTCACGCGGCCATGGAAGATCAGCATGCCGCTCTACCGGGTCTTGGATAAGAACGCGAAACTGCTGGAATACGAATGCGTGTACTACCTCCAGGAGGAGAGATTCAAGAAGGCTCCGTTCAAGTGAGGGCGCGTATGCAAACGAGATTTGTTCTGAGTCTGATATTTGCGGCGGCGGCCAGCGCCCAGAGCTATACACCACCGCGGACAGCCGACGGCCAGCCGGATATGCAGGGCATGTATGCGCGGAACGGCGTGGTGGGGCTGGAGGCCAATCCACCCGAAAATCCCATCGACCCGGGCGAGAAGAATCCACTTTCGGTTTCAGCCCGGGCAGACGGTCTGGGACCGTATCCGAAGATTTTTCAGCAGGGCGGCTCGCTGATCCGGCAAGGGCGGCAGCAGCGGCGCACCGGAATTGTCGATCCCGAGGATAAGAAACTGCCGTGGCGGCCGGAAGAGGACGCCAAGCGGCGCGACTTTCTGGTGCACATGAATCCGCCGCAAGATCTGCGGCACGTCGAGTTGAACGCGCGGTGCGCGCTTCCGGGGCCGTTCCAGGGTGAGGACGGAAATAACCCGTACCAGTTTCTGCAACGGGCAGGCGAGGTGGTGCTACTTTACGATTACAACCACACCACGCGCGTGGTTCATCTGGATGGACGTCCGCACGTTGGGAAGAACATCCGGCTGTTCATGGGCGATTCGATCGGGCATTGGGAAGGCAACACTCTCGTTGTCGACACGACGAATTTCAACGGGAGGGTCGCGTATTCACGCGAGATTCCTTATTTGAGCGATCAACTGCACACGATCGAGCGATTTACCATTGCCGATGCGAATACGATTGACTACGAAGTCACCATCGATGACCCGGTGCTGTTCACAAAACCCTGGAAGGTAGCAGGATATTTCGCGCGATCGCCGAAGGAGACGCAATCGCTGGAATTCGCCTGCGCCGAAGGAAGCCAGACGCTAGTCAACATTTTCGGGAAGCCGCCGGAGCGGTAGGGGGTACTTATGAAGATCTTGATTGCGATTGCCATAACGGCGCTCCTGTGTGCCGCGCCCCTGGCGGCCCATCACGCATTTGCCGCCGAGTTCGATGTCAACCAGCCGGTGAAGGTGAAGGGCACCATTACCAAAGTCGAGTGGGTAAACCCGCACGCGTGGCTGTACGTCGATGTGAAGGGCGAGGACGGCAAGGTGGTCAACTGGCATTTTGAATTGGGAGCGCCGAATGCTCTGATCCGGCTGGGATGGAAGAAGGATTCCGTGCCGGCGGGGCTGGAGGTCGCGATTACGGGGTTCCGCGCGAAAAACGGAGAGAACGTCGGAAACGGCCGCTCTATCATTCTGCCGGATGGACGCGAGTTGTTTTCCGGCGGGTCTGGGCCGGGGTCGGAAGGAACTAGTAAGCAGTAGAGTGGGGGCGGACCCCTACTATCGCGACAGGTGGCCCTCCAGCAGGTCCTTGTTATTTTCCATGCACCAGTATTCCATCAGCTCGTCGCCGGGCTTCATCCGCGATAACACGCGCGTGTTCTTGATCGGCTTGGTGTAAGTCTTTGGATCTTCCCACGTCACCTCATACGACAGGTGCAGCGGATCGATGTAGTGGATGCGCTCGGTGACGCGCAACTGCTCACTGGAGGGATGCTCGGCGGTGTCGATCCAGGTTTTGCCGTTGAAGCCCGTGGTATCGATGACCAGCGTATCGCCTTCATAGTGGC
>CAZKQQ010000041.1:0-39980 GCA_964554945.1 uncultured Solibacteraceae bacterium
TGACGCTGTGCTGGGTGGGCTTGGTCTTAAGCTCCTGCGCGGCGGCGATCCAGGGGACCAAAGTGACATGCACGAAAATGCAATTGTCGCGGCCCTGCTCGTGACGCATCTGGCGGATGGCTTCCAGGAACGGCAGGGATTCAATGTCACCGACGGTGCCGCCGATTTCGACGATGACGACGTCCACGTCCTGCGCGACCCGCTTCATGGCCGCCTTGATTTCGTTGGTCACATGGGGAATCACCTGAACGGTCTTGCCCAGATAATCGCCGCGGCGCTCGCGCGTGATGATCTGCTCGTAGATGCGGCCGGAGGTGAGGTTATTGCTCTGAGTGAGCTTGGCATGGGTGAAACGTTCGTAGTGACCGAGGTCCAGGTCAGTCTCGGCGCCGTCGTCAGTGACGAAGACCTCTCCATGCTGGAAGGGACTCATGGTCCCGGGGTCTACGTTGAGGTAGGGATCGAATTTTTGACAAGCGACGGTCAAGCCCCGGCTCTCGAGCAGACAGCCGATGGACGCCGCCGCGATCCCTTTCCCGAGCGACGAGACCACGCCGCCCGTAACAAAAATAAATTTAGCCATTCGTTTTCACCCCCTGCATGAGCGAAGCTTCAAAAAGTTGAGAGACCCTTGCGAGGTCTTGCGGCGTATCCACGCCAATGGAGTCGTAGTCGGTTTCCACCACGCGGATGGGATAACCGTTTTCGAGCGCACGAAGTTGCTCGAGACGCTCGAACTGTTCCAGCGGGCCGACGCGGAGCGTTGGGTAGGCCAGCAGGAAGTCGCGACGGTAAATATAAAGGCCGATATGCTTGAATCGCACAGGGGGAACGGCCTCGGCGTCGTTGAAATCACCGGTGAGAGTATCACCGGAGTTGCCGCGGACATAAGGGATAGGGCAGCGCGAAAAATAGAGGGCGTCGCCGGCGTGATTGGTCACCACTTTGACGACGTTGGGATCGGATATTTCGAGGGGATCTTCGATTTGCTTTTTTAAGGTGCCCATCGGGATGTCAGAATCGTGGGCCAGGGGGAGTATGGCCGCGTCGATGGCGGCGGGGTCGATCAACGGTTCGTCGCCCTGAATGTTGACCACCAGGTCGGCGTTCTCGGCGGAAGCCACTTCTGCCACGCGGTCGGTGCCGGAGGGATGATCGGAACGGGTCATGCGGACGCGGGCCCCAAAGGCTCGTGCGGCCTCATACACCTGCGGGTCGTCGGTGGCGATGATCGTGCTCGTGAGGTAGCGCGCGAGCGACGCGCGCTCGTACACGTGCTGGAGCATGGGCTTGCCGGAAATTTGGGCGAGAACTTTTCCTGGAAAACGAGTCGATGCGTACCGCGCGGGAATTACACCCAGGATTTTACGTGGCACAAAAAATCATACCACAAAAACCGCTGTGATAAACTCAAGGAAGAAAGCTGGGAACCACGATGCTGCCGTTACATCGTAAGTTGTTCCTGATCAGCGCCATCCTAGCGCCATTCGTGGTCCCGGGGTGGGGTGCGGACGGGCCGCCTTCAGATCCCAAAGTCTCCATTGAGCCACGCGCGAAACCGGAGGCGAACCGGGCGCCGAGTCCACGCGCGAACATACGCGTCGATACCACACTAGTGCTGATCCCAGTGACGGTAACGGATCCTCTCAACCGCTTCGTGACCGGCCTCGAAAAAGAAAACTTCAAGTTATTAGAGGAGAAGAAAGAGCAGGAGATTGTTTCCTTCACTAGCGAGGATGCGCCGCTTTCCATTGGATTGGTGTTCGATTGCAGCGGCAGCATGGGCGGGAAACTGGAAAAATCCCGGGAGGCCGTCTCTCAATTCTTCAAAACCGCCAATCCGGAGGACGAATTCTTCCTGGTCCAGTTCAACGACACGGCGGACCTGGTGCAGCACTTCACGACAAGCCTGGAAGAAATTCAGAACCGGCTCACTTTTACACAGTCGAAAGGGCGAACGGCGCTGCTCGACGCGGTATACCTGGCGCTGCACGAGATGAAGAAGGCCAAGAACCCCCGCAAAGCACTCCTGATTATTTCCGATGGCGGCGACAACAGCAGCCGCTATACGGAAGGGGAAATCAAGAACCTGGTGAAAGAAGCGGACGTCCAAATTTATGCGATCGGGATTTACGAACCGATGGGATCGCGCTCCCGGACTCCGGAAGAGATGGGGGGCCCTGGATTGCTGACGGAAATCGCCGAACAGACCGGAGGACGGCAATATCCGGTTTCAAACGTGAACGAATTACCGGACATTGCCGCGAAAATCGGAGTCGAACTGCGGCATCAGTACATCCTGGGGTATGCACCACAGAACGTGCAGCACGATGGGAAGTACAGGAGGGTCGAGGTGAAGTTAATCCAGCCGAGGGGATTGGGTCCTCTGCGCGCGTTCTGGAGACATGGCTATTATGCTCCCCCTGAATAAAAAGGTATTTACAATTGGCGGCGCGTCAATTCTGGTGGCCGGCATCTGCCTGTGGGGCCAACAAAGCCAGCCTGCGCCGGCTGCCGGACAGAGTGAGGACAGCGGCGCGATTTTCCGTGCCGATACGCGTCGCGTGGACCTTCACGCCACGGTCGTCGACAAGAGCGGGCACCTGATCACGAATCTTCCGAAGGAAGCCTTCACGGTGTTCGAGAATGGCGTCCAACAGCAGATTGTCAGCTTTAAGCGCGAAGACGTGCCGGTCTCCCTGGTTTTGATCGTGGACAACAGCGGCAGCATGCGGGACGAGCGGGCCAAAGTGGAAGCCGCGGCGCTGACGCTAGTGAAAGATTCCAATCCGGAAGACGAGGTCTTCGTCGTGAATTTCAATGACGAGGCGTTTAACGATCTGCCGCACGGGAAAGATTTCACCAACAATATCAAGGAAATGGAAGAAGCCCTGACGCGCATTGATTCGCGCGGCGGGACGGCGATGCGGGATGCGATCCGGATGTCTATCGATCATCTGAAGGAGAAGGCGCACAAGGACAAAAAGGTTCTGGTGGTCGTGACCGACGGAAACGACAACAGCAGCCTGGTGAGCCTGGAGAACCTGGTGAAAGCCTCGCAGCAGAGCGGGGTGCTGATTTATTCAGTCGGCCTGCTCAGCGAAGAGGAACGCCGCGAAGCGAAACGCGCGGAACGGGCGCTGGAAGCTTTGGCGGAAGCCACCGGCGGCGAGACCTTCTTCCCGAAAGAGGTTTCGGAAGTGGAACGGATTGCGCACCAGGTGGCGCGCGATATCCGCAACCAATATTCGATCGTCTATGCGCCCTCCAATCAGTCGATGGATGGCACATTCCGGCAAATCAAAGTGACGGTGAAAGGTCCAGGCAGTCCCACCGTTCGCACCCGTAGCGGGTATTACGCGACGCCTGATTCGAAGACTCCGCCGGCACGCACGTCGTTAAACAAATCCTCGGAAAAATAAATGGCCTATTCGCGGGCGGGGCAGTTGTAACGATGCTCCGGATGCTTTGGCGGCTGGGAGCGGGTTACCGTCTGCGGCCGTGGCGGAGTCCGTATCTGCGGTGGCGGATGGAAACCTACTGGGGAATGCACGCGGCCGACATTACGTTCGCGCAGTTCTGGAAGTTCGCGTGGAGACAGCGGCGGGAATTGTGGCGGTATCTCCGGTGGGCGGAGGCAATGCGGAAGCGGGCTGCGGGGCAGGGAAGGAAACCTACGATCGCGGCTCCGTGGCAGACTCAGGCCGACACGGAACCGCGCGCGTAAGCAAGCGGCAAGTTACTTCGAAGCCGGCTTGGCCGGGGCAGCGTTGGTAGCGGCTGCATCCTTCTTCGCGGTCTTGTGGCTTTTCTTAACGTGCTTTTTCGGCTTTTGGGTGGTCGCCTGGCTGCCGGGAGCAGGGGTAGTGGCCTGCGGAGCGGCAAAACTCAGCGGCAGAGTGGCGGCCGCAAGCGCGATGGTCAGTAAACTCTTCGTCATGATTCGTTCCTCCTGGCGGGTTTTGTTCCCGCTCACAATCCCATAGTGCGGCAGGACCGGCGGAAAGACGATAGCCTGCCCAGGCTAAGGAGGGCGCCGAATTTGGGGCTATAC
Organism: uncultured Solibacteraceae bacterium; assembly: GCA_964554945.1. GTDB lineage: Bacteria > Acidobacteriota > Terriglobia > Bryobacterales > Bryobacteraceae > PSRJ01. The sequence continues at coordinate 4,055 of CAZKQQ010000041.1, forward strand.
CGATTAACGTTCTTTAGCCTTCGGGTTTAGCGAATCCGGGGGATGCCCCAAGCGGCCTTCCGGCGCGATACTGAGAACGGCGATGCTCCCGCGGCGGATTACGCACCAGAATATCTATCGAATTTTGATTGGCGGGTTCGGGCTGGTCATCCTGCTGCTACTCGCGGCGGCTTTGGTGGGTATTCGTAATATCCAATCCGTTCAGGAAAGCGCCAGCAGCCTGGTACGCGAGCAGGCCGTGACCAACCGGCTGATCGATGAATTACAACAGCAACAGAGAACGCTGACCGAGGTGTTTTCAATTTTGGCGCGCGATCCGGATTCAGTGGATTACGACCACATCATGGGGCAGCTCGCCGAGGCCGACCGGGATATCGGGCGAATTTCCGGAGAGGGCCGGGCTACCGAAGAGAGGGATCTGTGGAGCCGGCTGCAGCGGGCAGCGGTGGCATTCTCGGACGAAGCGAGACGGCTTCTGATGGATGAGAACATCGAGTCGTATGCCACGGTGGAGTTGTTCCGGGATCACGAGGCATTCGTCTCGGTGGTGGAGCGGCTGATTGGGGCGGAGTACCGGAAGGTGAGCGCGGCGCAGGCGCAGATCGATCAGCGATCGTCGCGGCTACTCTCGGCCTCGCTTCTGTTTGGGATCGCCAGCATGGTGCTGGCTCTCATTTTCGCGGTGGCTACGATTCGCCTGGTCTCGAATCTGATCCGGCAGATGGAGTGGCAGACTGCGGAGCTGGCGCGGGTGTCCTGGCACATGCTGGAAGACCAGGAAGCGACGGCGCGGCGGTTCTCGCACGAGCTGCACGACGAATTGGGGCAGTCGCTGACTGCGGTGAGAACGAATCTGACGGCGCTGGAGTCCTCCGGCCAGGACCCACAACGTGTAGCCGATTGCCTGCGGCTAGTGGATGACGCGATTGGGAATGTGCGGCAGATGTCGCAGCTCCTGCGCCCGACGATCCTGGACGATTTTGGATTGGAGGCGGGCCTTCGATGGCTATGCGACGGCTTCAGCGGCAGAACGGGAATCGCGGTCGATTTACGTTCGAGCTACTCGGGACGGCTGCCGGAGGAAACCGAGACGCATCTGTACCGGATCGCGCAGGAAGCGCTCACCAACGTGGCGCGGCATTCGGGCGCCAAGCATGTCGAGGTCAAGCTGGAGTCGCAGGGCGACGCGATCCGGCTTTCCATCGGGGACGACGGGCGGGGTCTGCCGGCGGCGCCGGGTAATGGCAAGGGAATGGGGATGATCGGCATGCGGGCGCGCGCCCGCAGCGCCGGCGGCGACGTGAGCGTCAGTTCGCGTCAAGGACAGGGTGTTCTAATTGAGGTGCGGGTTCCGCTGCAACATGGCACGTATTCGCATTCTACTGGCTGACGATCACGGCGTGGTCCGGCAGGGATTCAAGATGATTCTGGATGCAGAGCCGGACATGGAGATCGTTGGGGAAGCGGGCAACGGGCGCGAGGCGATCGAACTCGCCGATCAGCTAAAGCCGGATGTGGTGGTAATGGATGTCGCGATGCCGGAATTAAACGGGATCGAGGCGACCAGGCGGATTGCGGGCTCGGCGCCTCATGTGCGCGTGCTGGCGTTGAGCATGCATAAGGACTCGGTGTATGTGCGGGAAGTTCTGCGAGCCGGCGCGCGAGGGTATCTGCTGAAAGACTCCGGGCCGAGCGATCTGGTTTCCGCGGTGCGCGCGGTCGCGCGCGGCGAGGGGTATCTGAGCCCGGCGGTGTCCGATGCGGTGCTGGACGATTACCGGAAGCACGTTACCAATCCCATTGACCTGCTTTCGAGCCGGGAACGGGAGGTGCTGCAGATGCTCGCGGAAGGAAAGACGAACAAGGAAATCGCGGGCGTGCTCAATTTGAGCGTTTACACAGTGGACGCGCACCGGGGGCACATCATGGAGAAGCTCAACCTGCATAGCATTAATGAACTGGTGCGGTTCGCGGTGCGGAACGGGCTGGTGGATTAGGCGAATCCACTCCCTTGCGGAGAGACACCGCGCAGGCCGCAAAAAACGCCGGCCTGCGCCACTTACTCCTGGAAGTAATTGCGAAGGACGTGGTAGAGCCAGGTGCGCGGGTTCTCGATCTGGCGGCCGTAGCGGCGTTCGATGAAATATCGAAGGAAAATTTCCTGAACCGCTTCGCGCGCACCGTTCTGGTTCTGGGAGAAGGATGCGGCATAGCGGGAGAGCTCGGACGCATGCTCTCGATACAGTCCGACCAGCTCCAGCTCGAGCTGCTTTTGCAGAGACGCGGTATCCGGACAGGACGCGGTGTGCGAGACCACTGATTGCGATGCTATCATCCGCGCCACGCCATTCAAGCTTGACCTTTGGGACTGCTGGTTTACAGGTGGGAAATGACCGAACTCGTTATCGAACGTTAATAGATTGAGCAGCGTGGCTCAGAATCTCAATTTGGCCGCGAATTGCAGGACCCGCGGGTTGCCAATAGTTTGTGTAATCGTTCCGAACTGGCCTAGGGAAAAGTCCGTGTTAGGGTTAGCGAAATGAGGGGTGTTGGCGAGGTTGAAGGCCTCAACTCGAATCTGCAGGAGCCAGTCTTGGGGCAAAGGCACGTTTTTGAACAACGATGCGTCAAGGTTGACCAAGCCCGGGCCGCGAACGAGATTGCGGCCGGCATTACCGGGTTGCGTTTTGGCGAGACCGGCCACCGAGAAGGCTTTTGTGTCGAAGTAACGAGCGAGAGTCCGTTGCGCGGGGTCGAGGTTCGGGTCGCGCAGCACGTTCGGGCGTAGGCCGGGGTAGCCCGTCAACTGTCCATTGCGGATGACGTTGGCGGGCAGGCCCGAGCGCACACTCGTAATTCCGTTGAATTGCCAGTTGCCGGCGAGCGCCTGGCAGAGGCGGCCGCAGGAGCCGAGCAATTTGTGTCCGCGACCGAACGGGAGTTCCCAAATGTGACTGGCGATCAGATTGTGCCGTACGTCGAACGAGGACGGGCCGCGCTCAGCCGCAAGATTCAAGGCGTTCTGCGGAGCCTGATGATTCAGCTTCAGATCGAATGGGGCCGGACCGTTGTCGACGGCTTTGCCGTAGGTATAGGAAACCAGGAAACTGTAGGAGCGATGAAAGCGCTGCTCGGCTTTTAGTTGAAGGGCGTGATAGGCGTTGTTGCCTTCCGAAAACAGTCCTTGAATAGTGCCCAATTGTTTTGAGATCGAGTTGCCGAGGTTCAGGTTGCCAACCGCATACGCCAGTTTGTGGCTGAGCGCACCGGAATAACTGGCTTCGATGGTGAATTCCGGAGTGATCTCCCGCTGAACGGTCAAGTGGAGCATTTGCGCGTAGCCGGTGCGAAAGTTGGGATCTTCGTAGAAGATATTTTGCGTAGAGGCGCCGGGGACGGTGCTGAGAAGGATCGACGAGCCGCCTGGAGGAATGGACACGGAAGTGGGTCTGGGGACGCCGGTATCGAGAACGTAGGCGAACGGCGCGCCCGGGCTGGAGGCAAACGTCTGCTGGTAGAAGAAGGGATAGTTCTTGGTCAGAAGATCGCTGCGGGCGCTGTTTTCCGGCGTATAGAAGATGCCGTAACCGGTGCGCAGGACGGTTTTGGAATTCACCTGCCAGGACAAGCCAAATCGAGGCGCGAAATTGTTTTTATCGGGCCGAACGAGGGCATTCGAATTGCCGCCCGCTCCGGCGAGAAGCATACTCCGGGAACCCGGATCGAAATTCGCCTGCTGCCGATGAATCTCCTCGTACGGAGCCTGATATTCGTAGCGAACGCCGTAATTGAAAGTGAAGCGACTGGTGAGGCGCCAGGAATCCTGAAAGTAGGCGTGGTGTTCGAATGAGGCGGTTGCGGGATTGGTTAATTGAAGCCCCAGGTTTACGGATCCGGGCAGACCCAGGAGCAGGTCCGCGATCTCATTGCCGCCGTTGCCATAGTAGGCGCTGGAATCGTAATAGCTGTAATTGGGATCGCTGGTCAGGCTGGCATACGCGCCGTAATAGTATTGAAACCCGGTCGGGAACAAGGAAAAATCGGGATGCGATCGGAGGCGCCGGTACTCGTAGCCGAATTTGAAACTGTGGGGGCCGCGGTTCCAGGTGTAGCTGTCCGCAAGGCTAAGATTGTTGTCCTCGAAGGTGAGCGGTTTGTAGGTGGATCCGCCCGCGATCGCGCCGAACGCCAGGTAAATCTGCGGCAGACCCGATGTCGCGGCAAAGCCGTTGAGGTTCACGCCGCCAATGCCAAGTTGATCGGAGACATTTCCCCGGATCAAGGTGTTCTGAGCGAGCGGGGTATGCACGAATCCGACACGAAATTCGTTGAGTTGCGTGGCGCTGACGATGCGAGTATAAGAGCCGCTCACACTGTGATTGGAAGATGTAGTCTGGTCCGCGCTGTCAGCTCCTCCGCCTCCTGCAATCGGAATGGCGCCGGCAAACGGATCGCCGGTGAGGCTGCGGAAATTCAGGACATCATAAGTCAGGCTTACTCGATCGCGAGCGCTAAAGGAATGGTCCACCCGCAGATCGCCGACATCGGAGGCGAAACTGTAGCGCTGCGATACGCGAAAGTTGTTGAACCAGCCGTTGAGAATGCCGGGCGCGTTTGGTTTGGGGAAGAGCTGCTGGAGAACCCGGAAACCGGCCGGACTCACGCGGTTGGCTGGCAGGACGTTGCCGGAGAATTGCGATGAATAAAAATTAGAGTTATAGAACGCTGGATCGAAGATAGGGATTTGCTTGCCGGTAAATGGGTCACGCAGCCCCGACAAGTCGACGCTTCCTCCCGGCTGTACCTGGATCATCCCCGAAGGCACGGTGGTGTCGAGATAGGAGAACCGATCCCGCTGGCGTTTGCCTTCGTAGGCGGCGAAGAAGAAGGTGCGATTCGGAATTACGGGGCCGCCCAATGCGGCGCCGAAGTCGTTTTCCTTTAGTCCGGATGGCTCGGCGGCGAAGAAGGTCCGCGCGGTGGTCGCGTTGGTGCGGATGAACTCAAAGACGCTGCCGTGAAATTCATTAGAACCGGAGCGAGTCTGGATGGCAATGACTCCGCCGCCGGATCTGCCGAACTCCGGCGCGTAACCGGAAGTGGCGGCCTTAAATTCCTGAACCGCCTCGACGCTCGGCCGAACGTTGGTATCGTTGTTCCGGTTACCGGTGACCTCGATGCCGTTGACGAGGATTGAATTGGCAAATTCGCGCTGCCCGTTCACGGAGAAATTGGTGTTATTGCCGCCGGCGCCCGGCATGATGCCGGGTACGAGCAGAGTCAGATTGAGGAAGTCACGTCCCAATAGAGGAAGATCGAGAATCTGCCGCGACCCAATGACTGGGCCCGTACCGGGGCTCTGTGTTTGCAGGGCGGGCGGCGCGCCGGCGATCTCAATGGTTTCCATCGGAGCACCCAATTCCAGTGTGAGATTCAGATGTAACTGCTCATCGACGTGAACCTCGAGGTCCACTCGGGAAACAAGCTTGAAACCCGTTTTCCGCACCTGAAGTTGATAAGAGCCGGGAGGAAGCCCGGAGATCACAAAGGCGCCGTCGCCGACGGTTCGCGCGGAGAGCGCCAGTCCAGTACCGCGGTTCGCGGCGATTACGGCGGCGCCGGGAACGCGAGCGCCCGATGGATCGAAAATGATCCCGGTTATGCTGCCTGAGGTGGTCTGCGCAGCCGTATCGCCGGCGATTCCGAGGGCGAGTAACACCAAAGCCGCGATGCTTTTGCCGATGATTAAAGGTCGGATGGTTTCAATACCTCGCATACGAAGGAACCGGCGACGGCCCTGGCATCGCGGATCACCTCCAGTTGGAAGGCCGGAGCGCGGGCGAAGGCTGCCGCGGCCGGCAGCCACAGATACCAAGTCACCGCGCTCCAGGGCCACGGCAAATATCCGTAATTGACCGCCCAAAGGCCGACGTCGCCGAGTGCGGTGAGAAATATGGCGGCGCTGAATGCCTTCCAGCATAGAGCGATTCTTCCGTTTCCCATCTGGCTGGCCGAGCGGAATAGCAAAAGTGCCTGGAGCAGCAACACCCAGAGCAGAGGATCGACCGGCCAGCCGAGCACTTCCCATATATCTGGAGTCTTGCCTGCCCGAATCGCAACGACGACGTCGGCCACGTTCCGTAGCAGAAAGCCGGCAAAGACCGTGCAGACGACCCAGTCCATCCACCGCATCCGGCCCATAAAGCCTGCCTGCCGATAGGCCTTCAGCGCGAAGTGCAATCCGGCGACGAGCAGGGCGAAGCGGAATGTGCCACCGATCAGCAAACCAATACTGCGCGTCAAGGCAATCAGCGAGCCATGGCCAGGCAAAACGCTAAGTGGGTTGATGCGCGACGACACGCCGAGTATTTGGGAACAGACCATGCCGGCAAGCTGGCATCCGGCCGAACAAGCGATCAGGGTCCAGCCCGGGCGCAGCAAATCGCCGGCGGAGAAGTGGTGGATCACCGTACTGGCCAACCAGAATTCGGTAAGCGCCAGACACACCATGAGAACGGCAGCGGGCACCCGGAAGAACTCGATCGTCCAGGCTTGATTGCCGGTGATCTGCCACACGACAAAGGCGAGTACTCCGATCGCCAGATAGGCGGCGGTGATGCGCGCGATGAGGGACGCAAACATGGCGCCGCGATCCGCGATATTTTCCGGCAAAGTTGACTCTGAAGAGTTGTCGGGTCTGGCCAACCGTCTATGTTCGCATAATGGCGCGGTCGACAATCCGGCTGACGACGCGGGCCGTAGCGGCCTTGCCCAGAAACAGCCGCAGGACAGTTTCGAGGGTCGAAAGCAGGTTCTCTCCACCGGGCGAAACGGGCTGGAGGATACGCTCAGCCGCTTCGGCGCCAACATAGGGGATCAGTTCGGATTCCACTTTGCGTTTCAAGGCATCCCCGCCGGCTCCGCGCTGCGCAAGGCTGTTCTGTAGCACGCTGAGGCTGGCCAGGAGATCGCTAACGGGAGGCGCAGGCAAATCACTGGGGGCACCCTTCACGGCAAAGGCTACGCGGTCCATCTCGTTACGGCAGCGGCCGCAGCCCGCCAGATGGGCTTCAACGGCCTTCCGCTTGTTTTCGGGCAAGGTGTTTTCCCGACAGCGTAACAGATCCTCCAGATCGGGATGTTCGGAGTCGGGTGTCATGAATAACCGGAGTTTAGCTCTAATCGCTTACTATTGCCAATGTCATGGATGAAAGAAAAGCAGTCCAGCTGTAAAGAAATGAATGGCTTGGGGCGTCTCACGGTAATTTTAACGATGTGGAGTATTGAAACCGGGGCCGCATTATTGAAAGCTCGGGAAGGGTGAGGGCGTCCCGCATTCAGGGGATTTCCCGATCCACAATCCAGATCCGGGAGCTAATGCATGATTGCGAAAAACAGGCGGCGCGGGCAGATCCTGATCATGGCCACACTGATTACTATTCCGCTATTCGGCATGTTGGGACTCGTGACCGACATCGGATACATGCATTACGTGAAGATGACGACGCAGTCCGCGGCCGAAGCTGCGGCGCAGTCGGCGATGATCGATTTCCACCATACGATGGGGGGAGCCACGTACACCTGTGGCACTCCTAATGTGCTGTGCACGACGACCGGCCCCCAAGCGTGCAGCTCGTCCCCGTCTTCTTCGATCCTGGACGGATGCCGGTACGCGCAAGGGCATGGATTCGCTGCCAGTTCGATTACGTATGAGGCCGGCACGGGCAATCCGCCGACTGCGCCGAATATCGGAGGCAGCGCGTATTGGGTAACATTTCGCGTTTCTCAGAACGTGCACCAGTTGTTCTCAGCGGTTCTGGGCCGGCAATACATGAACGGGCTGGTGGTTGGGCGTTCGACAGCGGCGGTGGTGGGAGCTACCGATTGCATCTACGCGCTCGATCCGACGATGCAGCACGCGGTTTCAGTGGGTGGCACAGCAAATCTAACCTCGACTTGCGGCCTGTTCGTAAACAGCAACGATCCTTGTGCACTCTACGCAAACGGAGGCGGCGCGATCAGTGCGCCTGAGTACGATGTAGTCGGCGGAGCCTGCGCTGGTACGTTGACGCCCGCTGCGAATACTGGAGTTGCGCCGACAACAGATCCGCTTCAAGGTCTTGCACCGCCGTCGTCCGGACCGTACAACTGTCCCTCCGGCGGATTGACTTACCCAAACGGCGGGGGTAATGGTTCGACGATCAACGTCTTTCCGGGTGTTTACTGTGGAGGAATTCAGGTCAAGAATAACACCGTCATTTTCCATCCTGGCATTTACACTATGGTCGGCGGAGGACTAACTACGCAGGACGCCAATTCACATATAACCGGTACGGGAGTGATGATTTACAATACCTTTGATCCGGCAGACCACCAGAATCAGTACAACACGTTCAGTCCGATTAACATCGCCGCGAATTCCACCGTCAGTCTGACTGCTCCAATCACCGGCACCTACGCAGGTACTCTGTTCTTCGACGATCGCAATGCGCCGACCGGGTCCACGTGCGGTCAAAATGGGAATAGCACGTGCCAAGATAACTACGGAGGCGGCAGCGCTGCGGTGTACCAGGGAATCATTTACGACCGGAACAATTGCATCAATATGTTCGGGAATTCCAGCATAAACACGCAGTACACAATGGTAGTCGCGGACTGTATCAGCATGGTGGGCACCACAGGGTTCAACAACAACTATTCCTCGCTACCCGGCGGCGCGTCTCCGCTTCAGCAGGTCATGGTAGTGGAATAGTTTTCATCCGGCCGACTGATTTTCCATAGGCGCACGGAGGCGGGTGGAGAGATGTAAGGGAGTATCTCCACCCGCTCAACCAGCGATTTTCAAAGCAACCCCTCTAAGCACCTACGACGCGGGATTCCGTGCACTCGGGTGTCTCCCCATAACTCTCAGCTAACATATTCTTGCGCTACTCTGCCAATTCTGTTGAAAAGACAGCATCTATTACCTTAAGTCAGCCGCCTCCGGTAAAGTGAGTTACCGTCATATGTCAGTACCCCTCTTATAGTTAGACAGCTTGAGTCCCACTGGACGTACCGGTACTCTACCAACGTGGATGCGGAAGCCCCCAATCAGTAACGGGCCGCACCTGACGTTGTTGAATATCAACCGGGAGGCCAAGATGAAAACCGTAGTTCACATTGGGCTCATTGCAGCGATTGCTGCCGGATCGATGTATGCCGATTCTCTCGCGCTCGTCGCGTCCGACAGTTCGTTCTTTGTAACGGGCGCGCAGACCGCCTTATTAGCGACTGGAAAATTCAAAAACGTCGATATCATTGATGCCGGGGCAGGCACTCCCACGCTTGCGGCGCTGAGCGGCTATACCGATGTTTTGGCCTGGACCAATTTGCCCGCTTTCGACAGCGTCGCGCTCGGCAACGTCCTGGCTGACTACTATGATTTGGGCGGCAAGCACGTGACGATCGCGACATTTGCGCTTGCAGCGGGGGGGATCGATGGGCGCATCGCCACGGCTCCCTATGTCTCGCTGGCGGACACGGGGAACTTTGCCAATCCTAGCGGAATTCTGGTTGCCACGGCTTCCAGCGACCCTGTTTTTTCCAACGTCAATCTCGCGGCCGTCACCTACTACCACAACCGGGGCTTCGTAAACGCCAGCCTGGGGACCGGCGCGACACTTCTCGCCACCGATGGAGCCGGCATCAACATGATCGCTCGCAGCTCAAATGGCGTGGTCGACATCAATCTCTATCCCGGCGCGGGCGCCGCTTTTGGAGGCGTTGACAATAACGATGTATTGTATGGCCTCATTGCCAATACATTCTCGTCTGTGCCCAAAGGACCGGCGCCACTGCCCCTGTGCAGCGGCACGAGTTTGTCAGCCACGGGCGGCATCGCACAGATTCAGCTAAGCTGGGCGCTTGCGGGCGCCGATCACTACAACCTGTACCGAGGCGCTGCCGCCGGCGGCCCTTACACGTTCATCGGATTGACTAACGCCACCACACCTACCTATGTGGATGGGACCGTTCTGGCAAATACGACATACTACTACGTAATGCGCGAGGCGAATTCGACGAATACGGAAACCTGCCAGTCTAATGAGGCGCAGGCTACAGACGCTGGGGATGCAATTCCACCTACGACGACGATTTCCGCCGTGCCGGCCGCCAATGCAAATGGCTGGAATAACTCGAACGTAACAATCACGCTGAGCGCCGCCGATAACGCGGGTGGAAGCGGAGTCCAAAAGATCAATGTTGTGCTGACCGGCGCACAAACCGGCAGCAACGTAGTAACCGGCAGCAATGCGACTGTCACCATCAACACCGAGGGAAGCACCACGCTTACCTATTTCAGCACCGATAATGCAGGCAACGCAGAGGCTGCCAAAACACGGGTCATTCTGCTTGATAAGACTCCGCCAGTCACAGCAGCGACAGTCAGCCCGCTGCCCAATGCCAGCGGCTGGAACAACACGGACGTCACTGTGTCGTTTACGGGCTCGGATACCGGGTCAGGTGTAAGCTCATGCACCGCTCCGATCAAGTTCACCACCAACGGCGCGGGTCAAGTCGCGCAGGGGGTCTGCACGGACAACGCCGGCAATGTAAGCGCCCCGGTGAGCAAGACGATCAATATCGATAAGAACCTTCCGATTATCAGCGGCGTACCCGGAGCAGGCAGTTGTGTCTTATGGGCGCCTACCAACAAGCTGGTGCAGGTAGCTACGCTCACCGTCAGCGGCGCGGATACATTCGACGTTGCGGGAACGAGCAATCAACCACCCGCTCCCGGCCAGACTGACATTGTGATCACCGGGACTGGACTCCAACCACGAGTGATTGAATTGCGGGCCCAGCGCTCCGGCAATGGCAATTCGCGAATCTATACGCTCACCGCGACAGCCGCGACCTCAGCCGGAAAGTCGATAACGCAGACATTTACCTGTACCGTGCCCCATGATCGTGGTGAAGATGGAGATAAAGGTAAGGACAAGGACAACGACCCAGGAGTCCGGCATAGTAGCGGCGCCGAGTAACACGGCGCCGCATCGCTCGTGGTGAGCGCCACGGGGACTTCGCGCCCAGAGGGGGCGGTTGTGGATGGCATCACAATCGCCGCCAACAACACTCATCCGCTTGTTGCGCACGCGGTCAGGAAATTGGAAACGGCGCAGACCAGCGACACCGTCTAGGACCCGCGTCCCTACGAAGCGATATCATCGAGAGTGATGACTATCGCCGAAAAGATTCTGTCGGCAAAATCGGGACGCCCGACTGTGACTCCGGGTGAGATTGTCGATGCCTATCCGGACCTGGTGATGAGCCACACGGCCACCTGGCGCTCGGTCAGCGTGATGAAACGAATCGGCGCCAGCAAGCTCTATGATCCGGAGCGACTGGCGATTGTACTCGATCACATTTCGCCGGCGAAAACGGAGAAGTACGCCGCCGATCAGCAGACTTCGCGTCATTTTGCCCGTGAGTTCGGGATTCGCAAATTTTACGATGTCGATGCAGGCATCGCGCACCTGGTATTGATGGAAGCGGGGCACGTGGCGCCCGGCGATCTGATCGTCGGCACCGACTCGCACTGCACGATCTACGGCAGCCTCGGCGCCCTCGGTACGGGGATCGGATACACGGAGGTTACGTCCGTGTGGCTTACCGGCAAGTTATGGATGAAAGTGCCGGAGAGCGTCAAGGTCATACTCAACGGCAAGTTTTCACACGGAGTTTATTCCAAGGATCTGATGCTGTATCTCATCGGCAAGCTTGGAGCCGATGGCTGCAGCTATAAATCGGTGGAGTTCTACGGAGACTCTGTTCCCGATTTGACCGTTTCGGAACGGATGACGATGGCGAACCTGGCAATGGAAATGGGGGTCAAATGCGTCTTCGTGCCGCCGGACGAAAAGACGGCGGAATATTTGCGGGGCCGGCTGCCGGACGGCCGCTATCAACCGGTGTACGCTGATGCCGGCGCGATCTATGCGCAAGAAATTCCCGTGGATCTCGCCGGACTCCAACCCATGGTCGCATGCCCGCATGAAGTTGAAAACACCAAGCCGATCGGCGAAGTGGCTGGGACGCACATAGACCAGGCTTTCCTCGGTTCATGCGCCAACGCGAAATACGAGGACCTGGTAGTGGCAGCGAATATCCTGAAAGGCCGGCGGGTGCATCCCGGCGTCCGCCTGATTATCACTCCGGGATCCAAGAACATCATGCTGGAAGCGATGAACAGCGGTGTGCTGCAAACGTTGCTGGAAGCGGGCGGCATGGTCACCAACCCGGGCTGCGGCGCGTGCGCGGGCGATGGCGGCATGCTGGCCGATGGCGAGGTCTGTCTCTCGACTGCCAACCGGAATTTTCTCGGCCGGATGGGCAGCGGGAAATCGTCCATCTATCTCTCGAGCCCCGCAACGTTGGCAGCGTCCGCTATAAAGGGTGCAATCGCCGACCCGCGCGAAATCGAATAGACATGGAATCCATCATTCAAGGAAAGATCTACAAGTTCGGCCATAACATCAATTCCGATGTGATCATTCCGGGGCGTTATCTGATCTACATCGATAAGGAGCGACTCGGCCAGCATGCCTTCGAAATGCTGGGCGAGGGGTTCGGTAACAAGCTCCGGAACTTTGACATTCTGGTGGCTGGACGCAATTTCGGGTGCGGTAGCGCGCGCGAACAGGCGGCGACGGCGATTCAAGGCGTGGGCATCAAGGCGGTAGTGGCGTGCTCATTCGCGAGAACCTTCTACCGGAATGCCATCAACGACGGTTTGCCGATCGTGGAATGTCCGGAGCTCTACGAAGCGGTGTCGGAAGGCGAGGAGATCCGCATCGACCTTGCGGCGGGGAAGATTTTCCACGCCGGTAAGGAGCACGCATTTGCCCAGTTCCCCGAATCGGTCCGTAAGATTCTGGAACTGGGCGGCCTGGCCGAGTATCTGAAGACGCAATTGAGGCGGTAGTCGGCCGACTCCAAAATCACATTACCAATCCGCTCCCTCCGCCATTGCGGTTGCGTGCGCGGCACGGAAACGCGCGCAGCAAGCGGAGATCACATCGGTCGGGCTTCGGTATCAGCAAGCTAGAGCAGCGTGCGAGGGTCGGTGATGCGGCCGTTGAGGGCCGCGGCAGCAACCGTGAGCGCCGATCCCAGATAATGCCGTGCTTTCGGATGGCCGTTGCGGCCCGGGAAGTTGCGCGCCTGATTGGAAATCATGACTTCGTCTTCAGCCAGCGCGCCCATATTAAATGCCTGGTTGGATCCGGCGCTGGGCGGAAAAATATTCGCTCCTGCCGCGAAGAGGGTATCGATGAGGCCCTCCCGTAAGGCAGCTCCAAAGATCCCACGAGAGGCCGGGACCACCTGGAGACGCACGCCTGGATGCACTTTACGGTTTTGGAAGACCGCCGCAAGCTGGCGGATATCGCAGAGTCGACCTCCGGTGCTGCCGCCCACTTCGGCCACATTCACAGGAACGCCGGCGACTGCCTCGACTGCCTGTACATTTCCAACTGTCGGCGGACAAGCGATCTGCGGCTCGATCCGACTGACGTCGATCTCCAACGTGTCTTTGTATTTCGTGCCGGGATCATTGCGCGGCAGGCCGGAGTCTTTCCGATGAGAGAAGGAGCGGGCGAACTCCGCGGTCTTTTCATCCGGATTGACATAGCCGCATTTCGCACCGATATCGATCGACATCAGCGGAAACAGCACGCGGTCTTCAACCGACAGCGAATCGATGTAGGGGCCGGCATATTCGAGGGCCTGGTAGACAGCGCCATCTTCGCCGATACGGCCTACCATATGTTGCGCGATGTCGCGCGCGCCGACGCCGGGCCGAGTCCGTCCGCGGAAAATCACCTGCCGGGTATCGGGGACGCGGAACCACGCCTGGCTGTGCGCGAATCCGAGCGCCGCCATTGAATTATTACCGACGCCGGTGGCGAACACGCCCAGCGCGCCGTAGATTGGGGTGTGTGAATCGCATCCAATGATCACCTGGCCCGGCGCCCACAGCCCGCTTTCAATGATGGCGTGATGCACGCTGCCGCTGCCGGAATCCAGAACATGACGGATGCCGTGCCGCGCCGCGAACCGTCTCACATTGGCTAGTGTCTCGGCAGCCAGTTCTGTGGCTGGAGAGAAATTGTGATCGAAAACAAAAACAATCCGCGAGGGATCGTGGATCGCGGCGCTGTCCATCTCGGTTTCGAGGACCCTCATGACCATGTTAGAGCTGATGTCGTGCATGACCATCAGGTCAACATTGCAGACGACCACGTCTCCCGGTTCGACCTGCTTCTGTCCGCTGGCCTTCGCCAGAATCTTTTCGATCACGTTCATAGCAGTTCGGCTCCGTGGGGGCCTTGGCGATAGGTGTCGCCGTGGAATAGACGCAGGCCTTCATGGGAAGTCTCCCAGCGAGCCGCGAAGATCGGGCCTTCGCCGGATTCAAACGGGTAGGGGCCGGAAAGGGTTTCGGTGTAGGCGTCGCTGCGCAAGCCGGAGGCATACGCTACCGCGTTCCGAACGAGTTTGATCCAGTGGCCGCGGTATTCGAGCGCCAAGGCCACAGAAAATGAATTACCGAGCTTTTCGCCCCGCGCGGCCCGCGGCGGTGTGCGGCCATCGGTCAGAAGAATGACCAGGTCTTCCGCTCCGGCTCGACGAAATTTGCGCTCCAGGCGGCCGGTGAATTCGTGATCGATAAGCCCCACACCGGGGGGAATCTCTTCCATGAGACCTTCGCGCGCCATGTTCGCAGCGCGGCGATACATCGAGACCTCCCATTCATCCGGCAGATCGAGCAGCGAGATATCTTCGATGGCAAAGGCCTTGAGAGGCGTAAACAGATCGTTGGGGAACGAGGCGAAATCGAGCGCGCCGATTCGGGTCCATCCGCGTTCGGCGCAAAGCTGCAGCAGACGCTGCGCCAGATTGGGGCTGGGCAGAATCTCGTCGAGAGTCGTCACCGAGCGAATCCAGGGATAGACGCGCGGGGACAGCCCGCATAGCAGCATCGGCGCCTGGTCGCGCGGGATCACAAGCAACGCCCGGTTCCAGTACGGCATGAAATTCGAGAAATGACGCACGCGGTTCGACCGCCAAATGTCCGTGTATACAATCAGGGCCGGCAGCTCCCGCTCGGCCATTTTCTTGCGTGCCGCATCCAGCCGCGTCTCGAAGGCTGCGCGCGGCAGCTCGGTTTGATCCCAGGCGATCCAGCCTCGCTTCACTTTTGAAACAGTTTCCTTTCCGTGTGGTTGAGAGGCGCGCAGCCGTTCGCTGTCACGACCAGCGAATCGCCGAAAACCATGTAACCCGAAAGCGGCAAGTAGGTATTCGGATGCGCGATCAGAGTCATGCCTTGCTTGACGATGTAGTTCACATCCTCGAGCACATACGGGTTCTCGTCGCAGTGCAGGCCGATGCCGTGGCCGCGAACCCGGGTATATTTCGGCCCCGTGTATTCGCCGTAGCCGTATTTCCGAAAGACGTCGTTCTGAACGCGCGCCACGTCGGCGATGTTGACGCCCGGTTTGAGAAAATCCTCGGCGGCTTTCTGCGCCTCGGAGAAAATGGAGAACGACTCGCGTTGCCCGGCATTGGGCTCGCCCAATACCAGTGTCCGGCAAATCTGGGCCCAATAGCCGTCGATTTGAGGAGTCAGCTCGGTGGTCACCGAATCGCCAGCGCGAAACCGGCGCTCAGTCGGCGGCTTCATGCCGGTCACTTCCGTGCCGCCCGAGGCGATCAGCATGAAATTGTCCTCGGCGCCATTTGATTTGAGAAATCCCTCGACCTCCGCCACCAATTCGTATTCCTTCATGCCGGGTTCGATAACACGGGCGAAATACTGGTAGCCGCGGTCGGCCAGGTCGGCGGCTTTGCACATTAACTCCATTTCGCGAGGAGTCTTTACACGGCGGAGTTCTTCGACTTCGAACGTGGCGGATACCGGGTCAGAGAACGCCTGCACGAACCGCGCTTCCATCATTTCGATTCCGGCGATAGCGACTGCACCGGGACGCGCGGCGAGCCGTTGGAGCCCTTCGATGAAATTCGCCGACGCTTGGCAGTCAGTTACAGCTTCGGCATCCCACGGATCCGACATTACGGCCTGGACCTCACCAGAACGGTCGACCGCCGCGAGCGCATGCGGCCCGGAGAAGTTGACGTTAATCAGACAGCGGAAGAAATCCTTGCGCCAGGTATGGCCGTAGAGGAGGAGCAGGTCCCAGCGGCGCTCGGCCATGAGATCCTTCAATTGCGAAAGCCGGTCTCGGTTCAGCATTACGGCGATACATCCTCCAAAAACCATTCGGTCGGAATTTCTCTTCCCAGCCCAAGCGATCGCGCTTTCCGCAACACCGCCGCGCCGAGAGCCGCGAACTGCGTTCCGGCGCCCGTGTTGTTATTGAATACGGTGATCTGGTCTGCACGCGTGCGGCCGGCAACCTTGCCGGCGACCAGGTCTTGCACCTCCTGGATCGATTCCCAGGGTTTGATCCCCTTCTGCGCCACTTCCCAAACATCCGGCGATTGATCGAGACGCGCGACCTCCTTCGAGTGGACAACGTACAGATCCGCGCGGCGGATGGTTTCATCGTCGATCTCGCGGCGCTTGTTGCTGGCATCGGACCCGCCGATGGAGCACACGTACATGCCCTTTTCGACCAGTCGCCCGTCGAAGACGGCGTCCCACGCCGCCGTAGCCGCCTGCACAGAGTCGCTGTCCTTGACGGCTTGTTCCGGCGTGTCCACCGCTTCCACCGAACGGCCCAACTGCGCGCTTTTCCTGCTGCAAAACTCCCGGCAGTGCTCTTGATTAGGGCTGTATACCTTGACGCGCTCGAATGGAAACTGATGGCACAGAAAGTCGATGTGCGCGTCGGCTTGCCACCCGCTTCCAAACAGACCGAGGGTTCTCGGCTTCTCGGGCGCCAGGTACTTCGCTCCTACCGCGCTCAACGCGGCCACCCGGAGTTTCTGGATCACGCCATCCGGCATCAGGGCGACGGGCTCGATCTTTTCGAGATCGAACAGGATGACCAGCCCGCAATATCGATTGCCGCTGGCGACCGGAAGGATGCGCCGCCGCTTCACACCCGCCGTGTAGGAGAAGCCCGCCATGTCGGAAGTGATGCGCAGCGCCCACACGCCGCTCGAGATCCCGCTGCCTTCCTGCGATTTAAAGCGGTAGCGGAATCCGGGATGCCCGGTGGATTCCACGGGCATGTAGGTCTGGCTCCGCGGCCGATTGATCGCTTTGCCTTCCGCCAGTTCGCGGTAGATTGTCTCGGTAGCCGCAATGGCGTCCTCGGGGGTAAGCGCGCGCTCGACGTCGTCGTTGGTCAGCAGAAGACTCATGGCCGGGCCGGGAAGAACTTCGAGCCGGACTTTAGCAGCGGAATGAGGCCGCCGGCCTGGACCATCTCCAATAGAAACTCTGTCGGAGGCGTGCCGCGCAGGGATTTGCCGGAAGTGAGGTTCTCAATCACGCCGCCGCGAATGTCGACGCGAACGCGGGCGCCTGTTTCCACGAGTTCGTGCACGCCCGGAACTTCGAGCAGCGGCAGCCCGATTTCGTGACCATTGCGATAGAACGTCCGCGAAAACAATTCGCATACGATGGCGCTGATCCCGGTAGCTTTGAGCGCCTTAGCTGCAATGGCGCGGCCTGACGAGCACCCGAAGTTGCGCCCCGCTACCAGGATGTCTCCGGGCTGCACTTTTTTGGGGAACTCGGGATTCGCGGTTTCCAGAACGTGCCTGGCCATTTCACCAATGCTGCGAAGCGTAATGTTGGTGGGAGTAATCAGATCCGTGGGGATGTTGTGACCAAACTTCCAGCAGTTGCCTTCAAAAATCAAGAGGTTTGTGCGCTCCTTTATCCAGGGTTCAGGCCAGGGAAGACTCCGATTGCAGGGAAGGGAGGGTCGCGGCCCTGGTTTGCCGTCCGCTTACCAACAGCAGGAGCAACCCGGCACATGCCAGAACCAGATCAAGACTGAACGGAACCGCGTAGCCGTGGGTCTGGTCGAAAAGATAGCCGGCCAACAAACCGCCGCTGGCGGTGCCCAAGCCAAAGAACACCAGCAGCAAGCCCATTGCCGCTCCGACTTTGCGGGTGCCGAAGTATTCGAAAATAATGGTCGGCGATGCATTGAAGATCCCGCCGTAGCCGAATCCGAAGATGATCGCCACGACGAAAATCAGCTGGGATGTGGGGGCTATCGTAAGCACCCCAGCCACACCCAATCCGACATAAAGAACGGCCAGCATCATAGCCAATCGTGCCGAGAAGCGGTCTGCCGTGGCGCCGCTCAAAAGCTTGCCGGCAGCGCTCGACCAGATTGCGACACTCAGCGCCAGCGCCGCGCGCGGCGCCGCCACACCTTGTCCGGTTAGATACAGGACCAGGTGCTGTTGAATTGCCAGCATCGAGTGGGCCGCAAAAAAGAGACTGATTCCGAAGATCCAGAACATGGGCATCCGCAGCAATTGCGCAGCGGTGGGCGCATCGCGGGCAGGCCCTCGTTCTATGCGGCGGGTGGCATTAGCCGGCGCCCGCCGCACTGCTACCAGTGCGAGCAGGAACGGAATCGCCAGGCAGCACGCGAGATAGACGAATGCTCCGGAAATCCCCCGCGCGCGAATCTGCGAACTCGCCACTAGTGGGGCGATGCCGCCCAGTCCGATTCCCGCGTTCACGAAGCCGACGGCGATTCCTCTCCGATTAACGAACCAGGGCGCCACCAGAAGCGAATTGGGCAGAATCGAAACGGCCGATGTGCCGAGTCCAAGCAGGATACAGAACGCATAATACTGAGTGAGCGATTTGGTCAGAGATAATAGACCTAAAGAGAGCGCTCCGATGCACATTCCACTTAGCAGCACCACTTTGGGCGAGTACTTGTCCGTTAGCCAGCCTACTACCGGAGACATCACGCCAATCAACAACAATACGATTGAGCCGCCGCCCGCGACGCTAGCGCGGTTCCAGCCAAATGCCCTCACTAGCGCGGGATAGAACACTGGAAGCGAGAAAAGGCCGAAAGAAAACGCTATTGCCAATGTGCAAAACGAGGAAAAAAGCGTTAGCCAGCCCTGCGGCGGAAGTGACCTGTCCATTCGCAATATCCTCGTTCGAAGCAGTGGAGCGATTCTATCATACGGACTCTGGGCTGAAGGCGGCGTCATCACGTTCGGATGCCAACGTGACGGCCCGTTACCGAAATGAGTGGCCGGAAGAAGGCGGGATGCGTGGTGCGGCCTGAGTCTGCGTCCAGTCCGGCAGCCGTGGCTCGTTTCCTCTCACGAACTGTTGCTGTCTATAACGTGCGGCCTGGCCGGTAGCCGGGCCGCGTGTGCACGCGGTATTTCTTACCCGGGTCGTTTACGATTTCCACCGCAATTTTGCGGAAGCCCTCGTTGGGATTCGGGGCGGGATAATAAGTAACGGTGTAGGAATTGCCCAGATCCTCGCGGATATTCTCAAACGCTTCCACTTGCTTCTGCCACGTCCCGGCCCAATAGGCCTTGCCTCCCGTCCGCTGCGACATGCGCTTGAAGACGTTGCTGGAGACCTGGTCCTTATTCACCTCGTTGGTGGAAATCGTGTAAATCGAAATGCCTTCGTCCTCGGCCACCGCACGCACATCATCCGGCGCCACCATGCTGGCATTGTCAGGTCCATTGGAGAACACGATCACCACTTTGCGCCCGGGAACCTTGGCCGCATCGCGGAGAGTCAGCAGGAGCGCGTTATAGAGCGCGGTGTCATCGCCTGCCACCGATTTGCGCAATCCGGAAATCGCGATGTTGTGGTCCCTGGTCAGGCTCGCGGCACGGGACAGATTGCGGCTGAAAGTATAAACCGCGACGGAATCGGCGCGGTCCAGGCCGCGCACGAAATCGGCGATCGCATCCTCGGCGTAAACGAAGCCGCGGTACATGAAGTTGCTGGTGTCGAACAGGACAAATACGTTGGTGCCGACGAAGGCATCCGGACGGTCGAGCCCCGCTCCGCCCTCGGTCCTGCCTTCGACTAAGGGTTGGACCCGTCCATCCTCCAGCACACCCACCGGCGGTTTGCCGCCCTCAGCAAAAGTATTGAGCTTCTGTGGAATTCCATCCTCGTAGATTTTGAAATCGGATGGCTTCAAGCCCGTGATGTACTTGTTCCGGTTGTCCGTTACCGTAAACGCCAGGACCACCATGTCGACCTTAACCCGAAACACGGGCCTCTGGCCGCCCTCCTGAGCGCGGAGCAACGCACCGCCGGCAGCTACACCAATGAGTTCTCGTCGTGTCAGGATCATGGATATTTACCGAATGGGAGATTCCAATAATGCGGCCGCCTTAGGTTCGGTGGCATTCGCCGCGCGATTCTTGGAGCGAACGTCGTCACCCACGAGCCTCAGGGATTTTAGAACTGCCGGCCAATCCTCGAGATGGGAAGCGAAGATGTGCTCGACCAGTTGCTGTGTCCATTCGGGAATGCGCACATTCAGAGCGGCCGGCGGCATCGACAATTCGTCGGCCAAGGCCGCAAAGTACAGCGTGTTCGATTCCCAACTTTCCGCCATGATCCGGCTCGAATACCCCATCAACGTCGGAAAGGTGCGGAGATTCATCAGTTCGGGCTCGTACGAGTTGGCTAGCGTCGGTTTGGGCGTTCCGAAGGCGCGCGAAATCGCGTCGTAGTTGATTTGGGGATCGTTCTCTGCGAGCTGCCGGATCTCCGAGCCCACGGCCGAAGCATTGTCCCGCCGCTTGGCACTCAGTTCGCGTCCCAGCAGGAATAACTCCGACGGGGTGACGCGCTCCACCGCGGCCTTGGGGTCTCCTTCTTCCAGGAGCCGAGCGACGCTCTGCGTGCGCGCCGGGGCGGCAAGGAGTCCCAACGCATCCAGCACTTCGCCGCGCAGTTCAGGATCAAACGCCGACTCCGAAAGCAGTTCGCGGCCGTAGCGTAGATGCAGACCCACCCAGTGAAGCTGGGACGGTGTTACGTTCCACCAGCGCGGGATCTTGGCGCTGAGGATCATCTGGGGTACGAGGTCCCCCCAGATCAGCGCCTGCGTCTGAGCGGGAATGAGGAAATTCTGTTCGGCTTCCGCCAGCGCATAAGGCAGGGTGGAAAGCGAACCGATCAGACGTCCGCCGGCGCTGGTCGGCCATCCGCTTCCCGCCATCTCGGTGGCCCGCCAGGTATGATTGGCGCCTTGTGCCCCGATGAAGTCGTGGCTGCGGACGAATACCGGGTTGGTGTAGAGGATCTGCGACCCCGGCGGCGCATAATACGCGTAGTTGTAAGCCAGCAGAGTGTCTCGGAGCAACGGGGCCAACAGGCCGCGCAGGTCCTTCAACTTCTCGGGATCGCCGGCCGCCTTGTCAATGGCGGAGCGGATATTCAGCTTTCGCTGGGCTTCGATATGTTTTTCGGTCCAATAGCCGAACGCAATCGTATTCTTCTCTGTCTCTGAAAGCGATGCTCGCGGAAGCTGGATTTCGGAAATGCGGCTGGAAAGCTTGGCCACTATTGCGGTATTGAGTTTCTCTCCCTTCGAGATACTCTCCAGATGATCGGCCAATTGGAACAACGTATCCAGCGAGATGATGCGCTGAGCTTCCAATATGCGCATGATCTCCTGCACTACCTGATCGCGTGCTTCTCCGCCATTGGAAACCGTGGCGCCGGCCAGCAGATCGATTATGTGTTCCTGTGGCTCGGCGGCCGTCGCGGTGCTTCGCCCCGCCGGAACCGCGCTGAGCAGCGTTTTGGCGCCTTCGCGCCCGGCGTCGAAGAGATCCCGGTGATTCCGGATCCGCGCAAAAGCCGTAGTGATGCTGGAAAAGGATGCGTCAGCTTGTGATTCCGGCAGCGTCTGCTGGCGGACGAATATCTGCCACAAGCCGATCTCCGATTGGAACGTGCCTGCCGCGTCTGCCCTCAGATCCTGCTCGCGAATTTTCGAGATGGCTTCCGCTGTGTCGAGAAACTGGTTGATGGAATTATCGCTCAGGTCCCGGGATTCGCTGAATATCGGATACTGGCTGCCGTAAAGCCGGAACGAACGCGCGAGGCGGTCGACAGTTGCAGCTTCCAGCGGCTTGGCGCGATTTCGGTCCAGATCCGTCAGGGCCATGAAGATTTTAAGAGGCTCGTTTTCCACTGTTTTGCGGCAAAGCGCAAACAGCGCCTCCAGCACATCATCGGGATCCTTCCATGAATTCGCCAGACGTGTCAGCTTGGAGTCGTACTTACCCTGCGGGTGATTGATGAACAGATTCTTCCAGACTTCGAGGCTACCCGGAATGTGAGGCTTGCCATTCGGGTCGAGACGCAGTCGCGTCGTGAGCAGCATCATATCGGCGTTCGAGCGGAAAACGGGCCGGGCCGGTCCCGGACTAGTCACTCTTCCGCGGATGGCCGTATAGAAACGTTTCATGTGGGCGGGTTCGACCAGGTAATCGCGCACCGGCCCGCGTATTCGGGCCAGCGCGTCGTAGAGGCTGGCCACCCACCCATCATCCTTGGACATCAATTTATCGAAGAACGGGCCGCCCTGATCCGGTGAGCCGCCCACCAGGTCGGCCCAGCCAGCGGCGGAGCGCTGACCGCCGGGAATCACGGCTTTGCCTCCGCGGATCTCGAACATACCGCCGAAGAAGTCGAGCACGTTGGAATAAGCGCGGAGGCGCGTAAAGGTGGAAGCTTTACGCAGGCCGTCAGCGGTCTCCTGATCGAGCTTCGAGAAGCCGAGGTACAACCGGCACGTGGCCGGGTCGGAGATAAAAGCTTCGACAAAACCGGCGGGATCTTTATCTTTCGTCTCCTTGGCAGCCAGCCAGTAATCCGCGCCGAACATCACAGGAATGAGTGTGGGCTGATATGAGTAGGTGAACGGCCGGTTGGTACGTAGCGCCTGCTCCAGATCGTTGATGGGGAAACCCGAATCGGTTGTAATAAAAGCCCGGCGCTCGTTCACGGTCTCCAGCACCACGTCGGAGCCGCAGCCGCCGCGCATCCGGAAGCCCAATATGCGAAGCAGTTCGGCCCCATTCGGCGCGTCGCAGGCCGGGATTTCGATCACTTTCTTGTCACCGGCCAGCCGTTCCAACTCGCGAGATTGGGAAATATACCGATGGAGGAGCTTGAGATACTCGGTCTGCTCCAGCTCTTCGTTGCCGCGCGACGCCTGATATCCATTCGTCACGACATTGCGCGCCAGAGCGGGCAGTATCTCATCGGGAGTGATGTCGGAAGGAATGGCTGCCATACGGGCGAACGAGCGCAGTGGCCCGGCAAGCGGCACGCTGGGCCACGCATTGGCATTCGCCGCCGCCGCCAGCTTGAGGGTTCTCCCGGAAAAACTACGGTAGGCGTCCAGGTCGCGATCGGCCGCTTCCTTGTCTCCTGCCGCCAGATCCAATGCCGCCAAACGGCGCGCTATGACGGCGCCAAGGGGGGCATCTCCGTTCTGCCGCAACCGCGCCAGCAGTTTGCCATACGCTTGCCGGCTCGCGGAGTCTCCATAGCGATCAAGGAACTCGGCGTACTCGGTGAGGGCGGGGATATCGTTCGGCCGGGTTTCGGCGGCGCGTTGCAGTGCCGTTCGGGCCTCTTCGATTTCTCCGGAGGCCTCCATCTTTCGGACTTGTTCCCGGGTTTGACTGTTAAGAACGCTAACTACGGATAGTGCTAATAGTGCGAATGCCTTCATATAAGGCCGCTCCCGCTACGGTGACTCAATTTATCATGTTCCGACCTGGTCTGGCTGATTCTAGTCGTTACATTACGTTGAATTCAACACGCAGGATGTAAAAAGCGGCGCGCGAGGCGCGAAATAGTCCCGGTTCCCTTCTTTGAACCTCCCGACCTAGCGCATTTTGTCCGCTTCGGCCTTGATGTTCATGGCATTGCGAGAGGCCTGATCCTGCTGCGGTCCCGGTATGGCCGCCGCATCCTGGCTGAACTTGACGGCCTCCAGCATTTTCGCTCTGTTCAACGTGGCCTTACCGATCTTATAGTTCACCAAACCGAGGTAAAACAGCGCAGGACCGGCCATCCCGTTGTTTCCTCTGATCAGCGGCAGTGCGGCGCGGAGATTCCGGTCGGCGTCCTTGAGCATCTCCTTTTCTGCCTGAATCACGCCGGCAGTCCAATATCCCTGTCCTAGCGCCACATTCTTGCGACTCTCCCAATCGCCGGCCGACACACCTTCCGGTGGTTTCCGATTGCCGACGGCGATCAGCCGATTCGCGTAGCTCAGAGCGCGATCATTCTGCTTTCTGGACAGCGCCATCTCGGTTTGAATTTCCAACGATTCGGGTTCGTCCAGATATTTGCTCTTGGGGTTCTGCTTCTCCAGAGCCGAAATCAGATCCGACGCCGCAACTGGCTGCGACCGCAGCTGCGTAGCAAGGGCGAATAGGGCGTACTCGCTGTACGTATCCTGCTCCTTGGCGTAAGCAGCACGGCCTTCAAAGCCCTCTTTGTCGCTGGCGTCGGCCGGCGGTGTTTGCATTTTCTGCGCCGCCGCATGAACAGCAGCGGCCAGCTGCTTAATTTTGGCAGGATCCTTGGATGGCTCGGCCGCCTTCAGGGCGGTTATTGCGTCTTCCAGTTCATCGGCAGCCGCCACGCCGGCACCGGCTATTAAGACAAGAGCAACACTCAGTGCGGATATTCTCATACGAACCTCACGATAGCAAGAGATTATACCTCCGCGCTAATGGGGCGTGGAAGCACCTCGAAGGAGCTATGAGTTTGTTGGGCCGGCTTCCGGACGCCAAGCGCCCCGCCCTGCAGCAACTACTGCGGAGGGAGTTGAAACGGGACCTGCCGTTCGCGGTTCAACTGCATGCTCAACGCGCGGTCCACCGTATTGAGTGGCGCCTCTTTATCCTCGCGTTCGGCGGTGGTGTAGTGAAGCGTGCTGCCGTCCACGCGGTAAGAGATCGCAGCCCGGATGGTGTGGTCGGTGAACGCGATGAGGTACAAGGGAGAACCGGAAGGCCGGACCTCCTGGCCGTATTGATCATATTCCCTCGTCACCGGCCGGGCGCGCTCCAGGGAAAGAGGCTGCACAGCTGCCTGCGGGGGGTAGATCACGGTCACGTTAGGAGACGATTGATAGGACGCATACCCCGAACTATAAGGATAGGGGTAATCGTAGCCGGGATAATACGATGACCATGTATAGCTCGGCCAATACACGGATGAATAGCCGGCGTAGGGAAGGCCAAAGCCGCCATAGCCAAAACCGCCGAAAAATGCGCCAGAGAAACCGCGATTGAACCGGTCGTCAAAATCGAAATCCCGAAATCCGTTGCGAAATCCGAAGGCTCCGAAACGGCCGGAGTTGCCGTTAAAATTCCTACCGCCGTTAAAGCCTCCGCCACCGATGAAACCACCCCGGCTACCTGTGAACCCACCGCCTCGGAAGCCGCCCATGTTGCCCCCGCCAAATCCTCCGCCCGTGCCGGCGCCCATACCACCGCCGTATCCACCACCACCGCCGCGCATGCCGCCGCCCCCGCCACGCTGGGCCACGGCGGAACTACCGGCCAACAGACAACATAAAGAAACCTGCCAAAGAAGCCTCATGGGATTGTCCTCTATTGGGAGCTTACTCCTAGCCTTGGGCCATCGCAACAGGAGTGCACCTGTGCGCAACCCCGCAATCCCTAAGTGCGGTACCATGACCCGCTGGGACAATTTCTTTAAAATGGCGTTCCAAATCTTCTCCAGTGCGTTTGCCGATAGTGGATGGATCCCGGATTTGTACACCTGTCAGGGCGCCGACATCTCGCCCTCGTTGGAATGGATCGGCGAGCCTCCCGAAACGCGCAGTTTCACGCTGATCGTCGATGACCCGGACGCTCCCGCAGGCACCTGGGATCACTGGCTACTCTATGACATCGCGTCGCGAGCGCATAACCTGGCACAGGGATATAAGCCGGGGAATCTCGGCACCAGCGGCAACAATTCCTGGGGTAAACCTGGTTATGGCGGCCCATGCCCGCCCAAAGGAGTTGGCCCGCATCGCTATTTTTTTCGGCTGTACGCGCTGGACGTAGAGACTCTGGGGCTGGCTCCGGGCGCGGTTCGCGATCAATTGGAGCGCACCATGAGAGGACACGTTCTGGGTGAGGCGCAAGCGATGGGACGCTACGAACGACAATGAGGCCGTCGGCCTCCGCGCAATGATCTACACCTGCTATGACATGATTCAGGACTGCCGCGCCGATCGCGCCGAAGGCTGGACGCATTTCATTGCTCACTATGTACCGGTGGTTCGTAAGATCGTGGCGCACTATTATCAGGAACAGGCGGGCAAAAGCGAGCGCATCGCAGAGGTGCTGGCGGGGCTGCGCCGGCCGGAATCGAGTCTCTTTAATTCCCTGGATCCCGCGCCCGAACGCTGGTTTGTCGCCGAATTGCGGCAGCGTGTGCTGGCAGCACTCGATGCTAGTAACGGCGGCGGTCTTGCCGCCGGCGACCTGGATCTGGACGCTCTCGGGAAGGCGCTGGAGCCCTTCACTCTGCTCGAAAAGCAGGCCACATGGCTGGAAAGCATGCGCTACTCTACCGAACGGGCCGGCGTTCTGCTGCGCATGGATCCGCGGACCGTGCAGAAAATCCGCGAGAAAGCCGCCGAACGGCTGCGCGGGCAAGTAGACACTTGGAGCAGCACGATACTCGCCGAGAACGGACGGTTATTAGGCCTCGCTGCCGGTGCAGACGGCACACCTCAGTGTCTGCCTCCAAAGGCATTCCTTGACGTGCTGGACGGTCGGACAAGCTGGCGCGGGCGCGAGGAGTTGGAAGGCCACGTAGCGGGTTGCTGGCATTGCATCGACCACTTCTGCCGTCTCGCGGAGGTCCTGGATCTGTTGCGTGGCATTATTCCGCTGTCGGAATCGGAGGCTGAACCCTTACGCGCCCAATTGGGCATTCCCCGTCCCAGAAAAAAGGGCGGCTGGCGGCGTTTGCTCGGCGCAAACTAAATTGGGCGTGCCGGCAGGGTATTATAACCAGAAGATGGATTTCATCGTCCTTTCTATCCAGTGAAACGATTTCCTTTTCTTGATTGGATGCGGGGTTTGGCCGTGATTGTAATGATCCAATGCCATGCCTTCAACTCCTTTACCCGCTTGGATCTGCGTGACGGCAGCACCTACGTGCTCTCGCAATTCATTGGTGGTATGGCAGCCCCTCTTTTCCTGTTTATGGCTGGCATGACGTTCGGCTTTCAAATGGAGAGCCTGCAAAGCCGGATTGCGAATCGGGGCCGCCGCTGGCTGATTTCGCTGCGCCGCGCCGCGTACGTGCTCGGTCTCGCCTACGCGTTCCGCATCACTAATTGGATCGGGGGCTTCCCCAATGCCAACCTGGATGAGCTGTTGAAGGTCGACATCCTGAATTGTATGGGGATGGCTCTGATGGTTTTTGCCGCTGCCGCTTTGTTCGATTCGAATCAGAGGGTGCGATACGCTCTGCTGGGCGCTCTGATCGTAGCGGCAATCTCGCCCGTTGTGAATGCCCTGGATTGGAGGGGAGTGGTTCTCCCGATTCGTGATTATTTCATCCCAAGCCCGGCGCGCGGTCGTTTCCCGTTCTTCCCCTGCGGCGCCTACGTCGGATTTGGCCTGGCGGCCGGTGCGATCGTCGGAAGGACCGCTGCCGAGCGCATGGACCGGCTGATGCAGTGGATGGTGCTGATTGGCTTGGGCCTGGTTCTCGGGAGCCAGTACTTTAGCAATCTTCCGTATTCGATATACACGCATTCGGATTTCTGGCGAACCAGCCCGGCCCTGATTCTGATTCGTGTCGGCATCGCGCTCGTATTGCTCGCAGGAGCCTATTTATGGACGGAATACTGCACGGATCGCGGATGGAGCTGGGTTCAGAACTTCGGAAAGACATCTTTGTTGGTCTACTGGATCCACGTAATGATCGTTTACGGGAATCTCTCAAATCCGATACGGCGCGCATTGACGATTTCACAGACCACGTCAGCTACGCTGGCTGTGATTCTGCTGATGATCGGTTTGTCGGAGTTGAGACTGCGCTGGCGGGCGAGACAGGTCGAGCGTTGGAGGTCGGCTACAACCGTTGCAGGCGCCTCCGCCTAGTCTTTTTCCTGCGAGCCTCGGAACGAAAGAGCAACTACCAGCAAACCGAACACGATGATCATTGCTGTGACTGCGTATAAGAAACTGCCCGAAAATTCCAGGGCGGCATGAATCGTAGTCGGATCGGCTGCTGGCATGGTTCCCTCAATTCGGTTTTCGTAGATCGGGCAGCGGCGCGCCGCCGCGATTTTCCGCGGCGATTCGGGCAAGTTCCCCGATATTGGCTTTGCGCAGCACACCCGTGAGAGCGTTCTGCGCATCGTTCCAGATGGCGTAGGCCGGACACCACTCCTGACGGCTGCACTCATCCTCGGGACCGAGGCAGACGTTGAGGTGGATCGGGCCTTCCACGGCTTCCACGATTTCCAACATGGTGGCACCGCGGTGCGCTGGCGCTAGCTCAAACCCACCGGTGTTTCCCCGGTGAGAGATGACTAAGCCAGCTCGCGTGAGACTTTGCAGTACTTTGGACAAAAACTGCTCTGGACACTCCGAAGCCGTAGCGAGTTCAGCTCGGCTGGCGCGCGTTCCAGGCGCGAAGGCCGCCAGGTGGATCATCACCCGGATGGCATAATCCGCCGCTCGAGTCAGTTGCATGTCATTACGGGTCTGTTGTGCATCTGGACTGCCAGGAACCAAATAGTTGAAAATGAGGACATTGCGGACCCAGAATGAATCGCAGCACAGGGTTAACAGTGGCGGCTAACACACCCAATTGGGTGAAATCACTATTTCTAAGCCTATATTAGGTTTATGCCAGACCGCGCGGAACCGTGGCTGCGTGGCCCCATCGCCGGCGTGCATCCGCTGCTGGCTCCAATTTTCTATGCGTTTGAGCAGGCTCGCGAGGATTTGGGCCGGTATACCGACGCGCTGACGCCCGAGCAACTCTGGGCCAGCCCGCATGGCTTCGGTTCGGTCGGATTTCATTTGCGCCATATTGCCGGTAGCACGGACCGCCTGATGAGCTATCTGCAAGATCGCCCGCTCACCCGCCAGCAGATGGACGTCCTGAATGCCGAGAAAGAGCCGGGCGCCAGCAAAGAAGAGCTGCTGGCTGATATAAACCGCGTATTTGGACAGGCGGAAGCAGTCATCCGGGCTCTCGACCCGAGCCGGCTAACTGAACCCAGAGGAGTGGGAAGGAAGCGTCTGCCCACGACCGTCGCGGGCCTGCTGACACACATCGCCGAGCACACCCAGCGGCACGTCGGACAGGCCATCGCTGCCGCCAAATGGGCTCTCGTTTACACTGATAAATAGGAGCCTAAGTCCGGCTTGACGACGCCCACCTCGACAGAGTCTATAACGGCCGGCCGGTTTGCCGGGCTGGATGCGGAACAGCTCATTCGGGCGTTCCGGATCATGCACACGGCGCGGCGGCTCGACGACCGTGAGATGGCGCTAAAGCGCCAGAACCGGATTTTTTTTCAGATCAGCGGAGCCGGCCACGAAGCCGTTCAGGTGGCGGCGGGAATGGTGCTGCATCCTGGCGAAGACTGGGTTTATCCGTATTATCGCGATCGTGCGTTATGCCTGACTTTAGGGGTGACGCCGTACGAAATGCTGCTGTCGGCGGTAGGCGCGGCCGAGGATCCATCCTCCGGCGGCCGGCAGATGCCCTCCCATTTCGGGCATCCTCACTTCCAAATTGTGAGTGCCTCGTCTCCAACGGGGACACAGTTCCTGCAGGCCGTAGGCTGCGCCGAGGCGACGCGCTACGACAAACAGGCCGGCGGCGAGATCACGCTAGTTGCGGGCGGTGAAGGTTCGACCAGCGAAGGCGAGTTCTGGGAAGCGCTGAACGCGGCATGTTTGAAGGGCCTCCCGGTGCTTTTCCTAATAGAGGACAATGGTTACGCGATCTCAGTGCCGGTTGAATGCCAGACAGCCGGCGGGAACATATCAGCGCTGGTCACGGGTTTCCCCGGGCTGTTTCACCGCGAGGTGGACGGCACCGATTTCCTCGCTTCCTACAAAGTTTTGACCGAGGCCGCCGCGTATTGCCGCGCCGGGCGCGGACCCGCGCTGGTGCACGCCCACGTGACGCGGCCCTATTCGCATTCGTTGTCGGATGACGAACGCCTCTACAAACCACTCTCCGAGCGTCAGGCGGAGGCGGAACGTGATCCCGTGCTACGGTTCCCGAAATATCTGGTGGATGAAGGCGTATTGGACCGCCATCGGCTGCAGCTCGTGATGCACGAGGTCGACCAGGAAATCCAGGAAGCCACGCAGCAGGCGCTGGAGGCACCGGCCCCGGAGCCCACATCGGCCCTGACACACTTGTATTCCGAAAAAGTAGATCCGGCTTCGCGGGAGTTTGCCGCCGAGCCGCGGTTTCAAGGTGAGCCGATGACCATGGTCGATCTGCTCAATGCCACGTTGCGTGAAGAGATGCGGCGGAACCCGAGGATTCTGGTTTTCGGGGAAGACGTCGCCGACTGCAGCCGCGAAGCCAATCTGCAGGAGGTGAAGGGCAAAGGCGGCGTGTTCAAAGTGACCGCCGGACTGCAAGCGGAATTCGGATCCGCCCGCAGTTTCAACACACCGCTAGCCGAAGCAGGCATTGTCGGACGCGCCATCGGCATGGCGACGCGCGGTTTAAAGCCGGTGGCCGAGATTCAATTTTTTGATTATATTTGGCCGGCCATGATGCAGATTCGGGATGAGTTGGCGACGCTGCGGTGGCGCTCCAATGGCGGCTACTCGTGCCCGGCGGTAATTCGGGTGCCGATTGGCGGGTATCTGAATGGCGGCGCGATGTATCACAGCCAATGCGGCGAGGTGGAGTTCACGCACATTCCCGGTTTGCGTGTGGTGATGCCGTCAACCGCGCTGGATGCCTGCGGGCTCTTGCGCACTGCTTTACGGGCCGACGACCCGGTGCTGTTCCTGGAACATAAGCGCCTTTATCGTGAGCCCTACAATCGCTCCCCGCATCCCGGCGAAGATTTCACGATTCCGTTCGGGTGCGCGAAGATCGTCAAACCGGGACAGAGCCTGACGGTTATCACGTACGGCGCGCTCGTGCAGAAGGCGCTGCTGGCGGCGACGCAAATCGAGAGGCGCAATGCACGGGAGACCATCGAAGTGATCGACCTGCGCTCGCTGGCGCCATACGATTGGGAAGCGATTCGGCGCTCCGTGGAAAAGACCAGCAGGGTGATTGTGGCGCACGAGGACACGCTCTCGTGGGGGTACGGGGCGGAAATAGCGGCCCGCATCAGCACCGAGCTGTTCGGCAGTCTGGATGCGCCGGTGGGACGCGTCGGCGCGCTCGACACGTGGGTGGGGTATCATCCGCGGCTCGAGGCCGCAATTCTGCCGCAGACCGAAACGCTGGCGGCTGAAATGGAGCGGCTACTGGCGTATTGAAACACGGCGCTGCGCACGGGTGACAAGCGGGAGCCTGACGCGTGCGGCTGTCCGCCGGCTGCGGGTTGTTATACTAAGGCTTCATGATTTCAGCAACGCAGCTCAGGCCCGGAATGGTCATTAAGTTCAATAATGATCTGTTTTCCATCTTCAGCATGACGCACCGCACCCCCGGTAATTTACGGGGATTCGTGCAGGTCCGCATGCGTAACCTGCGCTCGGGTTCAATGACGGAACACCGATTCTCCTCGGAAGATCGCGTCGAGAAAGCGCTGCTGGAAGAACATGAAATGGAATACCTGTACGATGACGGCGAGTACTTCTATTTCATGAATACCGAGTCATTTGAACAAATGCATCTGATGAAAGACCTGCTAGGGGATGCGACGCAATATCTGATTCCACAATTGAAGGTAACGGTGGAGTTCTATGAAGGCAAGCCTATCGGCGTGGAACTGCCCGCGACCGTGGACATGACGGTGGTGGAAACCGAGCCTGCCTTAAAGGGCGCGACGGTTTCCAACGTGACCAAGCCCGCCAAGCTGGAAACCGGCCTGGTGGTGCAAGTGCCGCCGTTCATCACGGAGGGAGAGAAGATTCGGGTCAACACCGCCGAAGGGACGTATCAAGAACGCGCGTAAACCGCGCGCAGCGCCGCTGCCAAATCTTCTTCCTCCTCCGTAAGGACCGTTCTTAGATCCAAAATCAACTTCTGGTTTTCAATACGGGCCACTACGGGCGGATCGCATTCCCGCAAGCGACGCTCCGCTTCCACCACACTGGCAGAATTGATGGCGATGAGGCAGGTTGGAATGGATTGTTCGGGGGTGGCGCCGCCGCCGATCACCGAAAAACCGGCAAGAAGCTCCGCCGGAATCTTCGCGCGTTCGAGAAAACGTTGCGAGCGCGCGCGAATTTCTTCAGGCGATTGACGAATCATTGCGAGCGCGGGAATCTGATCCCAGCGTTCGAACAGCAAACTGCGTAGGGCGGCTTCCAGAGCCTGATACACCATTTTGTCCAGGCGTAGAGCGCGAAACATCGGATTGCGCCGCAGACGCATCACGATTTCCGGCCTGCCGGCGAGGATTCCGGCTTGCGGGCCGCCGAGCAGTTTGTCTCCGCTGAATGAAACCAGGTCGGCACCGGCACTCAGGCTGTCGGATACGAGAGGCTCGTCGATTCCGAATGGCCGCAGATCGACGACGCACCCGCTGCCGAGGTCCTCATAGAGGGGAATGCCGCGCTCGCGGCTGAGCGCAACCAGTTCGCGCAGCTCGGGCCGCGCCGTAAACCCATGCATCCGAAAGTTGCTGGGATGGACACGAAGAAGCAGGCGCGTGTTTTCGTTGATGGCGTTGCGGTAGTCTTCAACGCGAGTGCGATTGGTGGTGCCGACTTCGCGAATCACGGCGCCGGATCGGGACATGATGTCCGGAATGCGGAAACCGTCGCCGATTTCAATCAATTCGCCGCGTGAAACAACAATCTCGCCGCCGGCTGCCAGTTCATGCAAGGCCAGATAGAGGGCGGCGGCGTTATTGTTAACTGCAATGGCGGTTGCGCCAAGCAGCTGTTCGAGGAGTGATTGGATATGGGTGTCGCGCGTGCCACGGCGGCCGGCGGCGAGGTCGTACTCCAAATTACAATAGCCTTCCAGGACGGGGATGGAACCCAAAGGCGCACGGCCGAGGTTTGTGTGAAGGACGACGCCTGTAGCGTTGATGACCCGCCGCAAGGAATTCTTTTCGAGCGCGGCGAGGGCTTGTTCGACGCGGGCCGCGATATCGGGTAGATCGCGGCACCCGCCTCGCAGGTCGCGGCGAGCGTTTTGCAGAGCGTGGCGGACTTCGGCGACCACGAGCGGCCGTGGGTAGCGAGCCAAAGCAGGGGAGAGGCGCTCGAGCACCTCATGCACCGAGGGAAGGCTCCGCAGCAGATCGGCTTCGGCCACTGACTTCGATGGTAACCGCAGAAGTGGCTGTAAGGCAAGCACTTACGAGGTCCGAAAAAAAGGCTAAAAAAGCGCCGGAGTGATGCCGATGAGCGCAATATGGAGATTCTGGCTACCGCCCTGGAGGGTTTGAACCGGGCCGAAACCAAGGTCGATCAGGCCACCGTGCGGATCAGCCAAGCTGGAATTGCGCCAAACGGCTCGTCCGGCGATACGGTGGACCTGGCTCAGGAAATTGTGAATCTCGCGGTAGCCAAGGATGACTACTTGGCGAATCTCAAAGCATTGCAGGCCGGCGAAGACCTCGCCAAGCACACAATCGACATTCTGGCGTGAACCGCCGGATTGTTTCGGATTAGGGCTCCACGGCATCCGGGAGCGTCACTCCCAGGGAACGCAAAAACCGCAAATCGTTCTCGCGCAGAACCTCGTCATTTGAAGCTACGACCTTCGCCTCATCCTGTTGCGGGCAGTCGCGCCAGCAGTCGGACAGAGATTTGACCACGTAGACGTACTTCTTGCAGCCCAGGCAGCGCCAATGGAGGACCAGTTGGTGATCCGCCGTGAATCCCACCTCTCGAATTCTATTGGTGTGCTGCCCGCACTCGCAGCTCAACTGAAGGGTTTCATACCTCATAAATGGGTCCAATGCATTTTTCTCATGGATCTTCACGGTGTGGTAGTCCTGTTGTAGCGGGAAAAGTACCAGGACCGGGCCAAGAGAGTTGTTTCGGAAGCGATTGGAAGCTCGCGGCTTAGGCTTGCTCGGGGCGCCGCGGTTCGCGCGTATGCCGTAGAATGAAGTTTCGGACAAGCCATGGAATTTCTCGCCAACAGCCTGCTGGAACTGATCACGCAGACTTCGACCAACCTTCCGCCCGATGTGCGCGCCGCCATGTCGCTGGCAGCCGGCTCGGAGCAGCCGGGGACGCAATCGTCGCAGGCGCTCGACATCATTCTCTCGAACATCGATATGGCGGTGGAGGACGAAGGGCCGATCTGCCAGGACACCGGGATGCCTACGTTCCAGGTGCACACGCCCGTAGGGGTCAACCAGATCCGCATCCGGAAGGCGATTCGCGAGGCGGTGGCCGAAGCTACGAAGCGCGGAAAATTGCGGCCGAATTCGGTGGATTCGATCACCGGCAAGAACAGCGGGAACAATCTGGGCATCGAGACTCCGGTCATTCACTTCGAGCAATGGGAAGAAGACGAAATCGAAGTGAAGCTGATCCTGAAAGGCGGCGGCTGCGAGAACAAGAACATTCAATACACGGTGCCGTGCGATCTGGACCACTTGGGCCGCGCCGACCGCAACCTGGAGGGCGTGCGCAAATGCATCCTGCATGCGGTGTGGCAGGCGCAAGGGCAGGGTTGCGCGCCGGGCGCGGTAGGAGTGTGCGTCGGCAGCGATCGCGCGCACGGCTATGCGCTGGCCAAGCAGCAGTTGTTCCGGACGCTGGACGATGTGAACCCCGAGCCGGCGCTGGCGAAGCTGGAAGGCGAGATCATGGAGGAGGCGAACCGCATTGGGGTGGGCGCGATGGGATTCGGCGGGCGCGCGTCGCTGATCGGCTGCAAGATCGGGGCGGCGAACCGTCTTCCGGCGAGCTTCTTCGTCTCCGTGGCATATGACTGTTGGGCGTTCCGGCGTTTGGGCGTGCGTCTGGATGCAACCAGCGGCGCGATCACGAAGTGGCTATATCGCGATCCGGCCCGGCAGGTGGAGCGCATGGCGCGGGGCGAAGGATTTCCATTGACGGGGCGCGAGGTGATCCTGACGCCGCCGCTGACCGAAGCGCAGATGCGGTCGCTGAAGGTAGGCGACGTGGTGCTGATTAATGGCGAGATGTACACGGGCCGCGACAATGTGCATGCGCACCTGATGAAGAATCCGCCGCCGGTGGATCTGCAGGGGGCAGCGTTGTACCATTGCGGTCCCGTGATGCTCAAAGAAGGCGACAAGTGGTCGGTGAAGGCCGCGGGTCCGACGACGAGCAGCCGCGAAGAGCCGTATCAAGCCGATGTGATCCGGCGCTACGGGGTGCGGGCGGTGATCGGCAAAGGTGGCATGGGCGCGAAGACGCTGGCGGCGCTGCAGGAATGTGGCGCGGTCTATCTGAATGGCATTGGTGGCGCGGCTCAATATTACGCGCGCACGGTGGAGCAGGTACTGGGCGTGCATCTGCTCGAGTTCGGCATACCGGAAGCGATGTGGCACATTCGCGTGAAAAATTTCGCGGCGATCGTGACGATGGACGCGCACGGCCACAGTCTGCACGCGGAGGTAGAGCATTCGACGGGCGAATCGCTGGCCGCATTGCAGAAAGCGTGAAGCGGCTGATACACTAAAATTTCCCTGGCCAGGTAGCTCAGTTGGTAGAGCGCAGCCCTGAAAAGGCTGGCGTCGGCGGTTCGATTCCGTCCCTGGCCACCATCTTT
>CAZKQQ010000042.1:0-38742 GCA_964554945.1 uncultured Solibacteraceae bacterium
CCGTCCATATCCGCGGTCATAATGCCGCTTCGGTGGCGCAAAGCGCCGCCGTCGCCGTTCGATCTCGTCCTGCGTTACCGCCAGTTCGAGCTTCCGCTCCCCCACATCCAGCACAATCTCATCCCCCGTTTGCACCACCCCCAGCGGCCCTCCCACAGCCGATTCCGGAGCCACGTGCAGCACCACAGTCCCATACGACGTCCCACTCATGCGTGCATCCGAAATTCGCACCACGTCGGTCACGCCTTCGTTCAGCAATTTGCGCGGCATTGGAATATGTCCCCACTCCGGAAATCCGGGCGCCCCTTTCGGCCCCGCGTTCCGCATCACGAGCACGGTGTTCCGATCGACCGGCAAATCGTCCTTCTCCACGCCTGCGAGCATCTCCTCATGATTCTCAAACACGAACGCGCGCCCGCGATGCGTCAGCAATTCCGGCGATGCCGCCGTCTGCTTGATTACCGCCCCGTCCGGCGCCAGGTTCCCGTACAACACCGCGATCCCGCCCTCGTTATACAGCGCCTGCTCCCTCTTCCGGATCACCGCGTCATTCGAAACCGCCCCGAAGTTCGCCCCCACCGTCTTCCCGTTCACCGTCGCACATTCCGTATGCAGTAAGTCCGCGATCCGCCCCATCACCGCCGGAATCCCGCCCGCGTGAAACAGATCCTCCATCAAATACTCGCCCGATGGCTTCACGTTCACGATGCACGCAGTCCGCCGTGAGATCCGGTCAAACTCGTCCAGCGTCAATCGGATTCCCAGCCGTCCCGCAATCGCAATCAGATGCACAACCGCATTCGTCGACCCGCCCAGCGCCATCAGAACCGTAATCGCGTTGTCGAACGCCTCCCGCGTCATGATGCGCGAGGGCGTCAGTCCCGGCTCGATCATCTCGACGATGCGCCGCCCGCTCATCTCCGCGATTGCCAGCCGCCGCGAATCCGGCGCCGGAATATTCGCGCACCCGGGCAGCGTCATGCCGAGCGCTTCCGCCAGGCTCGTCATCGTCGATGCCGTGCCCATCACCGTGCAGTGCCCGGTACTCCGCGCGATGCAGCTCTCCACTTCGCACCACTCTTCTTCCGTCAGCCGCCCCGTGCGAAACAGATCGAACAGTTTCTTCCCATCCGTCCCCGACCCCAACCGCTGGCCGCGCCACTCGCCCGCCAGCATCGGTCCGCCCGGCACCATGATTGCAGGGATATCCACGCTCGCCGCCCCCATCAACTGCGCCGGCGTCGTCTTATCGCACCCGCACAGCAACACCACCCCGTCCAGCGGATTCGCGCGGATCGATTCCTCCACATCCATCGCCATCAGGTTTCGGAACATCATCGTGGTCGGTAGCATGAACATCTCGCCCAGCGAGATCGTCGGAAACTCCAGTGGCACCCCCCCAGCCACCAGCACCCCGCGCTTCACCGCCGCCGCCACCTCGCGCAGATGCGCATTGCAGTTATTCAGTTCGCTCCATGAATTACAAATCCCGATTACGGGCTTGCCCTCGAAAATGTCCCGGTTGAACCCTTCCGACCGGAGCCACGCCCTTCGCGAAAACCCGTAATATTCCGGGCTCTGAAACCAGGCACTGCTTCGCTTGTTCTTCATCGCTTACTGAGTGTACGACACGCCCAACCGATGTTATAGTTGACGCTGAAACGCGCATCGTTGGAGGTTCATTCCATGTCGAAGGCCGCTGTATGGACTCTGTTGCCCGCCCTCTTCCTGTTCGTTTCTTGCAGCCGGCAGAAGACTCTCGACGACGCCGCCCTTCGCGCCGCCGATCAAGACTCAGCCAACTGGCTGATGTACGGCCGAACCTACGATGACCACCGCTTCAGCCCCCTGAATCAGATCAATGAGCAAACGGTCCCCAAGCTAGGTTTGGCCTGGAGCCGCGAAATGGCTACCACGCGCGGCCTTGAAGCCACGCCGCTCGTCAAGGACGGCGTCCTCTACACCACCGGTTCCTGGAGCGTGGTTCAGGCCCTCGATGCCAAGACCGGCGACGTCCGTTGGACTTACGATCCTAAGGTGCCGCGCGAGCACGCCTATTTCATCTGCTGCGACGTGGTGAATCGCGGCGTTGCGCTCTACCGCGGCAAAGTCTATGTAGGAGCACTCGATGGCCGGCTCATCGCTCTGGATGAGAAGACCGGCACTCCCGTTTGGAGCATGCCGACCGTCGATAGCGGCAAGCCCTACTCCATCACCAGTGCGCCCCGCATCGCCAAAGGCATGGTCGTCATCGGCAACGCCGCCGGCGAGTACGGCGCGCGCGGCTACCTCTCCGCTTACGATGCCGAAACGGGAAAGCTGGCCTGGCGCACTTACACCGTTCCCGGCAACCCATCCCTGCCGTTCGAATCGAAGGCCATGGAGACCGCTGCCAAAACCTGGTCCGGCGAATTTTGGAAAGCCGGCGGCGGCGGCAATCCCTGGGAAGGCGTTGTCTACGACCCCGCTCTCGACCTGCTCTACTTCGGCACCTCCAATGCCACCGCCTGGTACCGCGCCCTCCGCGGCGCCGGTGACAGCCTCTACACCGCGTCCATTCTCGCCGTGCATGCCGGGAACGGCGAGCTGGCCTGGTATTTCCAAACGACGCCCGGCGATAACTGGGACTACGATGCCACTCAGCCGCTGATTCAGGCCGATCTCCCCATCGGCGGACGCACGCGCAACGTCATCATGCAGGCCAACAAAAATGGGTTCTTCTACGTTCTCGATCGCGAGACTGGCGAGTTCCTTTCGGGCGCGCCCTTCGTCACCGGCATTACCTGGGCCACCGGCCTCGATCCGAAATCGGGACGCCCGATCGAAGCCCCTGGCTTCGCGGAAATGAAACCCGTCATCGCCTCGCCCAGCCCCGATGGCGCGCACAACTGGAACCCCATCGCCTTCAGTCCGGCAACCGGCTTCGTCTATCTGGCGGCGAAATCGGGCACACAGTTCGTGCACGCGCCAAATGCGAAATGGAAATACAATCCCGTCGCCCTCAATCTCGGTTTGGACCCCGCGTACGACGGGCCTCTGAACGCCAGGCTCGCGTCAATGCCGCCCGCTAAAGGCGAACTGGTTGCCTGGGATCCGGTGAAGCAGCAAGCCGCCTGGCGCGTCGCCGAGCCCACCATCGTAGGCGGAGGTGTCCTCGCTACCGCCGGCAACCTCGTCTTCCAGGGACGCGCCGATGGCATGCTTGCCGCCTATCGCGCCACTGATGGGATGCAGCTCTGGCAATTCGACGCCGGCACTGGGATCATCGCTCCGCCCGTTACCTATTCGGTCGACGGAATCCAGTATCTATCCGTGATGGCGGGTTGGGGCGGATCCACCGCCATGTTCAATGCTCCTGGCTCCGGCCCCGTGAAGCCCGGATATGGGCGCCTTCTCACCTTCACCATCGGCGGATCCGCGACCCTCAAGGCCCCAGCCTACGGCCACCAGGAACCGCCCACCCGGTCCCTCACCGCCAAAGCTTCTCCGCGGGTAGTCCATGAGGGCAACCTGCTGTTCAACACGCACTGCGCCGGATGTCATGGCATCAACGCGGTAGCAGGTCCGTTGCCCGATCTCCGCTACTCCAGCAAAGACACGCTCGAGCACATTGACGACATCGTCTTAGCCGGTAAGCGCGCCTCGCTCGGCATGCCGTCCTTCGCAAAGATCCTCGATGCAAGCCAGGTGCGTGCGATTCAGGCGTACATCATCTCACGCCAGTAATGTGACCTCGGCACGTTCCGATAATTGTCGCCGGTGTTCTTGTCACGAATAATCCGTTGTCCCACCCATTTTCCAGCTACACTTCCCTCATGGAGCAATTCGACCGCATCTTCGAGCAGTTCCGGGTGCAAGGCAAGGATCTCGCCAACAAAATTGCCGACCTGATTCGCGAGGGCAACGTCCGCCGCATCATCGTCCGCGACGAGAGCGGACATACCTTCATGGAAATCCCGTTGACCGTCGCGGCAATTGGCGTTATTGCCTCGCCTGTGCTCGCCGCCGCCGCCGCCATTGCCACCATGGTTTCCAAATTCGAAATCGTGGTCGAGCGCGCCGCGCCCGCCGGCGCCGCCGAGCCGCACGGTTCGCCCGTCACCGATTCCAGCGTTGGCGCCACTGAAGACAAAACCAATATGGCCGGAACCGTTCCCGAGCGCGTTGATAAGAAAGGAACCAAAGTCGAAGACATCGCCGGCACTGGCGAACACGATTCCATGGGAGGCTGATCCCTTAATCCGCCCGTTGCGGCGACCGCCGTGAATCGTTCCTGGCGATTGAAAATTTTCCGATCCCTTCCAAAACCAGCGTCTTACAGCCAAAACCACCACCTCTGAAACCGGCTCTGCGAGTACCCTCGCGCGATAATAAGGTCGTGAGAGAAGATCGTGGCCGCACCGTGATCGCCCCGTTGGGGAGCCTTTCAACTGGGACCGTTACGCTCCCCTTGGTACCAAGCGGAGACTACACACTAACCCCTTTCGTTGGAATAAACCTTCTCTGAATTCCGCAACGATCGTTTCCCAAACCGCATATGTTTACGGAAAAACAAGTCGAAACATCTCACTCAATAGGAGGAGAAACGTGCGCCATCTGATCTCATCCGGATCGACGTTTGAGCGGGACATGGGTTATTCCAGAGCCGTGGTTGACGGAGACTGGGTCTTCGTTTCCGGCACGACCGGCTTCGACTACTCGAATATGACAATTTCCGGCAACGTCGTGGAGCAGGCCGAGCAATGCTTCCGGAATATCGCGAAGGCTCTCGCCGAAGCAGGTGCCCGCACCGCCGATATCGTCCGCGTCCGCTACATCCTGCCGCGGGTCGAAGATTTCGAACCTTGCTGGCCCGTGTTGCGAAAATATCTCGGCGAGATCCGCCCCGCCGCGACCATGATCTCGGCCGGCCTCTCCGACCCCCGGATGAAGATCGAAATTGAAGTCACCGCTCGCAAAGCAGCGCGCTAATCACTCCAGCATCCCCATCCGCAGATGCCGAAGATCCGGCAGCAGGAAATCCGGCGCGCGCGCGTGCAGTTCTTCCGGTGGCGTAATGCCAGTCTTCACTGAGATGATGCGAATTCGATTAGCCCGCGCGGCAATGATATCGGCGGGCGCATCCCCGATCAGCGAAACCGGAGCCGCCCGGTTGATCCATCCACGCCTTCGCGCTTCGCCAATCGCCCGCCGCACCAGCCCGGCGCGCGTCTTCGCCATCCCCCCAAACGCGCCAAATCGAAAATATCGCCGCAGCCCCGCCCTTTGCAGTTTTCGCCACCCGATCCGCGTGAGGTTGCCGGTCACCAGTCCCAGCAACACACCATGCCGCGTCAACCGTTCCAGCAGCGGCTCGACTCCCGGACAATGGCTGGCCTGCAGCGGAGGGCAGATGTTCAGATAGTGCCGCTCAGCCTCGCTGATAATTGCTGGCATCGCCGCGCGGATCCGCGCTTCCTCGGCCCCCATGTTCCGCATCATCGTCGTCACGATGTCCGGATCGAGCATGCCCTGCACCGGTATGCCTTGAGTTGTAGTATCCAAACCAGTGACGCGCCGAATCGCTTCCACTAGTGCTTCGCGATGATGCGGTCCCGCGCGGCGCACTAGCGTACCGTCGATGTCGAAGAGAACCAGAGCCCGGT
The DNA here is from genome assembly GCA_964554945.1 of uncultured Solibacteraceae bacterium. Lineage (GTDB taxonomy): Bacteria > Acidobacteriota > Terriglobia > Bryobacterales > Bryobacteraceae > PSRJ01. Next base: position 5,646 of record CAZKQQ010000042.1, read on the forward strand.
AAGTCACAAGGAAATGCAATCATAACAGGACCACCCTCGTTACAATATGGATGTGCAGCGATCCAAATTCCGCGTCGGCCTCATCCAGATGGCCTGCTCGACGGATCCTAACGAGAACCTCGCGAAAGCCGAATGGCGTATCCGCGAATCTGCCGGCAAAGGAGCGCAGATTGTTTGCGTGCAGGAGTTGTTTCGCTCGCAATACTTCTGCCGCGAAGAAAACGCGGCCTTGTTCGATCTCGCCGAACCCATCCCAGGCCCGACCAGCGAGAGTTTTGCCCGATTGGCGCGCGATCTGCAAGTAGTGATCATCGGCTCCATCTTCGAGCGGCGGGCCGCCGGCGTCTATCACAACACGGCGCTGATCTTCGATTCCGACGGGTCGCTGGCCGGCACCTACCGCAAGATGCACATCCCCGACGATCCGCTGTATTACGAAAAGTATTACTTCACTCCGGGCGACCTCGGCTTTCGCGCGTTCGATACCCGCTACGGCAGGCTGGCCGTGCTGGTGTGCTGGGATCAGTGGTATCCCGAAGCCGCTCGCCTGGCGGCGCTCAGCGGCGCCCAGATCCTTTTCTACCCGACTGCCATCGGCTGGCATCCGTCGGAAAAGGCGCAATACGGCGCCGCCCAGCACGACGCCTGGCGCACCATCCAGCGCGCGCATGCCATCGCCAACGGATTATACGTCGCCGCGGTGAATCGCGTAGGGTACGAAGGACCGCCGGAACACGGCCTGGAGTTCTGGGGCGGATCGTTCGTCGCCGACCCGTTTGGACAAGTCCTCACCGAAGCCTCGCATGGCAGCGAAGAGACATTAATTGTCGAGTGCGATCCGCGCCGCATCGAAGAAGTCCGCCGCAATTGGCCTTTCCTTCGCGACCGCCGCATCGACGCGTACGCCGGAATCTGCAGCCGGGTGATCGATTGACGTCCGGCACTCCGCGTAGCCAGGGTTACCGCATGCCCGCCGAGTGGGAACGGCATGAAGCCACCTGGATCGCCTGGCCGCACAATCGCTCGGATTGGCCGGGCCGCTTCGCGCCCATTCCATGGGTCTATGGCGAAATCGTTCGCAAGTTGAGCCACGTCGAGCGGGTCCGCATCCTGGTGCAGGATCTCGCTCTCCGGGAGCAAGCCACGCGCGTGCTTCGCAAAGTCGGCGCAAAGCTCGAATCAGTGGAATTTTTCGAGTGCCCCACCAATCGCGTCTGGACGCGCGACTACGGCCCGCTTTTCGTGAGGAATCGCGGCGGCGTGGCCCTGACATGCTGGCGTTTCAACGCCTGGGCCAAGTACGACGACTGGCAATGCGATCGAGCTGTCGGCGCCTTTGTCGCCCGTCAACTGAACCAGCCGGCGTGGCAGTTGGATATGGTGCTGGAAGGCGGCAGCATCGACGTTAACGGCAGCGGCTTGCTGTTGACCACCGAGGAATGTCTGCTCAGTTCCGTGCAGGCGCGCAACCCAGGGATGTCCCGCGCCGGCATTGAAAAAATGCTGCGCGACTATCTCGGCGTAACCCGCGTCATCTGGCTCCGCAATGGCATTGCCGGCGACGATACGCATGGCCACGTCGATGACATCGCGCGTTTCGTCTCTACCGGTACGGTAGTCGCCGCATGGGAAGCTGATCGGTCCGATGTGAATTACGGGCCCCTCGCGGAAAACCACCGCCTGCTGCGGGCCGCCGGCTTGCGCGTCGTCAAACTACCGATGCCGCGTCCGCTGGTTTTCGCCGGCCGGCGCCTGCCGGCCAGCTATGCGAATTTTTACATTGCGAACAATCTGGTGCTGGTCCCGACGTTTAACGATCCAAACGATCGCGCCGCGCTCTCCGTTCTGGCGAAAGTGTTCCCCGGTCGCGACGTAGTCGGTATCAACTGCACCGACCTGATCTGGGGACTGGGCGCCCTCCACTGCATGACACAACAGCAGCCGGCTAGGCGTGCATCAAAACTTTGAGCGTGCCCTTGCGCGCAGCATGCGCGAACGCTTCCGGCGCTTCGTGCAGCGCATAACGCGCGGCGATCATTTCATCCACGCGGATCTTCGGATGGGCGAGCAGCGGCAACGACGCTTCGAATCGGCCGCAACGCGAACCAACCAGCGTCAGCTCGTTCACTATGATTGGGGCCGTATTAATGCCCACTAGTCCGTGGACGGTTGACTTCAGAATCAGCGTGCCGCGCGGGCGGGTCATGACCACCGCCTTCTGCAAAGCTTCCGGATTGCCAGTGGCTTCCACCACCCAGTCATATGCCGCCACGGGAATTTTCTCGCGGGCGATTTCGCTGAGCACCCCGGCCGCCGCCGCGATGCGCAACTTCTCCCGATGATGGCCGAACAGGTGGACGCGGTAGCCTTCCGCGTTCAGGACCTGCGCCACCAGCAATCCGAGTTTGCCGTCGCCGATCACGGCTACTTGCGCTCCGTCCGGAATCGTGACCTGTTCGAGAATCTCGCAGGCGGCGGCCAGCGGCTCGGTGAATACGGCGCGCTCAGTCGAAACTGTATCTGGCACGATATGCAGATTGCGTTCGGGCAGCACGAAGAATTCTTCAAAGGCGCCCGGCTGGTTCACAATTCCGAGCACCGTGCGGGCGGGACAATGGCGACCCAGGCCGCGCCGGCACCAGTCGCAGTTCGCGCAGGCCAGGTTAATTTCGCCGGCCACTCGCTTGCCTCTCCACTCCCGGCTATCGGCCTCCACCACCTCGGCCACAAACTCATGTCCGGGAATGCCCGCGAAGCCATAATAACCGCGCTGTAATTCCAGATCGGTGTTACAGATACCGGCGCAGAGCAGACGCAGCAGCGCGAACCCTTCGGGACGAGCCGGAACCGGTACGTCGCGGGTGGTGACAGACCCGTTTTCCAGGTGCACGGCGAGCATGCATTCATGGTACGTGAAGTGATATCTTTTAAGGAGCTTACACACGTCTACTGGGCCGCACTCGAGGAGGGTTGCATGGCAGAAGTCAAGTTCAACGTCAACGGCAAGGCGCAGACGGTCAACGTCAGCCCGGCTATGCCGCTGCTTTGGGTTTTACGCGACACGCTGGGGATGACCGGCACCAAATTCGGCTGCGGCATGGCGCTCTGCGGCGCGTGCACGGTCCATTTGAATGGCCAGGCGATTCGCTCGTGCATCACGCCCGTCTCGAGCGTTGCCGGGAAAAATGTCACCACCATCGAAGGGCTGTCAGCCGATAGCAGCCATGCCGTGCAGCGCGCGTGGGTCGAACTGGACGTGCCGCAGTGCGGCTACTGTCAGTCGGGACAGATCATGGCGGCCGCTGGTCTTCTGTCGAAAAAGCCGCGGCCGTCCGACTCCGATATCGACGAGGTCATGCGCGGCAATCTGTGCCGCTGCGGAACCTACCAGGGCATCCGCAAGGCAATTCACCGGGCTTCGGAGATTCTGACCGCATCGAATGGCGCAGGCAATAAAGGCGGTGTGGCATGAAGGCCGTAAAAAAAGTGAATCGACGCGATTTTCTGAGGACGGGCGCAGCCGGCGCTGCCGGGCTCACGCTCACGTTTTCTCTGCCTTCCCGTCTGGCCGCCCAGGCGGCAGGCGCGCCCGTGGCCAAGCTCAACGGGTACATCCATATCGGCGCGGACGACAACATCACTTTCGTGCTGGCCAAGTCGGAAATGGGACAAGGGCCGATCACTTCGCTTTCACAAATCCTCGCCGAAGAACTGGATTGCGACTGGAAGAAGGTTCGCACCGAGATTGCGGGCGTCGATCCGAAATTGTACGGCCCGCTGCAAGGCACGTTCGGCAGCTTGAGCGTGCGCACCAGTTGGATGCCGCTGCGGCAAGCCGGGGCGAGCGCCCGCGAAATGCTGGTACAGGCCGCGGCCCAGAAGTGGGGCGTGGATAAATCGCAGTGCCGGGCGGAGAACGGTGTAGTCATTAATACGGCTTCGAACGCCAGGCTGACCTACGGCAGTCTCGCGGAGGCCGCCGCAAAACTGCCGGTGCCCACGACGCCCGCTTTGAAAAACCCGAACCAGTTTAAATACGTGGGCAAGTCGCTCAAACGCCTCGACACGCCCTTGAAAGTGAACGGCACGGCCGTGTTCGGCATCGATGCCAAAGTGCCGGGGATGCTGTATGCCGTGGTGGCGAAGTGTCCCGTGTTCGGCGGCAAAGTCGCCAGCTTCGACGACAGCCAGACGAAGAAGGTGCCGGGCGTCAAGCAGGTGGTTCAGATTTCGAGCGGCGTGGCCGTGGTCGCGGACAACACCTGGAACGCGATGGAAGGCCGCCGCGCCCTCAAGGTGCAATGGGACGAAGGTCCGACAGCCAAATGGTCCACGCCGGGCATCCGGCAGATGTTCGCCGATCTCGCGGCCAAACCGGGCGCGGTAGCAAAGAAGGTTGGGGATGCGGAGATGGCGCTGAACGGCGCATCCAAGAAAATCGATGCGGTTTACGAAGCGCCGTATCTTTCGCACGCGCCGATGGAGCCGATGAACGCCACCGCACATGTGCGGGCGGATGGCTGCGACGTCTGGGCCGCCACGCAGATCCAGACTGCCGCGCGCGAGACGGCCGCGAAGATCACGGGCCTGCCTCCGGAGAAAGTGCAGATCCACACGCTGTTCCTTGGCGGCGGATTTGGACGCCGCGGCGGAGCGGATTTCATCGCCGACGCCGTCGAGACCGCCAAGGCCGCGGGCGCGCCGGTAAAACTCACATGGTCGCGCGAAGATGACATGCAGCACGATCTGTACCGTCCGGCTTCTTACACGAAATTCGCCGGCGGTTTGGACGCCGATGGCTGGCCCGTTGCGTTCACCAGCCGCACGGCGTGTCCTTCGTTTGCCGGCATGCAGAACGGTGTAGACCGGGCCGCGGTGGAAGGCATCGCCGACCTGGTTTATGGCATACCGAACGTCCAGGTGGAATATCACCAGGGCGAACCGGGTATTCCGACGACGTACTGGCGCTCGGTTGGCTACTCGCAGAACACATTCTTCACCGAGGGATTCATCGATGAGCTGGCGCACGCGGGCGGGAAAGATCCGTTCGAATTTCGCCGCCGGCTGCTGGCGAACAACAAACGCGCGCTGGCGGTGCTCGAACTCGCCGCGGAAAAAGCGGGCTGGGGTAAACCGCTTCCCGCCGGGAGGCAGCGCGGAATTTCGGTGGTCAACAACATCGGCAGCTTCAACGCTCAGGTGGCCGAGGTGTCCATCGAGAAAGGCAAGCCCAAAGTGCATCGCGTAGTGTGCGCGGTGGATTGCGGACAGACGATCAACCCGGCGATTCTCGAACAGCAGATCCAGAGCGGCGTCGTGTACGGCCTCTCGGCGGCGTTGAAGGGCGAAATCACGATCGATCGCGGCCGTGTGCAGCAGGCGAATTTCAATCAATACGATCCGCTGCGTATGGACGAGATGCCGGTGGTGGAAGTTTACGTGGTACCGAGCCAGGCGAATCCAGGGGGCATCGGCGAAGCGAGCACACCGACGACGGCACCGGCAGTGGCGAACGCTCTGTTCGCGCTAACGGGCAAGCGCCTGCGGAAACTGCCGATTCGTCCCGAAGATCTGGCATAAAAATAGTAAAAATGGGGACAGACGCATTTTGATAAATACGTCTGTCCCCGTTTTTTAATCGCCGATCCGTTCTACTTCGACCAGACAGTTATAAAAGGTCGGGCCGCCGCCGGCGTCAGTCAGGCGCTCGGACGTCAGTGCATTTACGTTCCGCTGATCCAGCGCGCGCTTGCCCCAGCGGACCGACCGCGTGCATACTACGCCTTCCGGCACGGCGCCATCGACACGAGCCTCCAGTACACACGACCCGCGATCATTGAACGCGCGCACGGAATCGGTATTCCGGATTCCCCGACGAGCCGCGTCGGCCGGGTGCATTTCGAGCGTTGCGGTCTGCCGGTCGACTTCATCACGATGACCGAATGTCGAATTCATGCTGTCATCATTTTTGGGCGAGATCAGCTCCAGCGGATATTTTGCGGCCAGAGGACCGCGGCGCGATTCTTCAGGCGGCGTGTAGTCTAACGTTTCGGCGTGAAAATGGCGCTTGCCGCCGGCGAACGGCTGGAACGGGTCGGGAATGCGCAACCTCACGAAGTGCTCGCGGTCGAGCTGTTCCAGCGTGATTCCCTTGATGAACGGGTGATCCGTGTCAAGCAGCGTCCGGATCATGTCGTCTTCGGAATCGCGGAAACATGCGTCGTCGAAGCCCATCCGCGCAGCCAGCGAGCGGAATATCTCCACGTTCGACCTGGTCTCGCCGGGCGCCGGCAATGCGGGTCGCGCGAGTTGCAGATAGTAGTGGCCGTACGCGAAGTAGAGATCCGTGTGCTCGAGAAATGTGGTCACGGGCAGCAGAATGTCGGCGTAGTCGGCGGTGTCGTTTTGGAATTGCTCGAGCACCACCGTGAACAAGTCGCCGCGGCGCATGCCGGCAAGCACCGCATTCTGATTCGGCGCAATCGCCGCGGGGTTGGAGTTGTATACCACGAGCGCTTTGACCGGCGGCTTGTCGACCTCATTCAGCGCCGCACCAAGTTGCGTCATGTTGAGCAAGCGGGCCTCGCGACCGAGCGATTTTTGCTGCAGGCCGGCGCGCTCCAGCCCCGCCCGGTTCAAATGGAAAGCCTGCGACAGTGTCAGCTGCAGGCCCCCTCCGACATCCTTCCAGGATCCGGTGACCGCGGGCAGAAGAGCGATGGCCCGCACCGACATGGCGCCGCGCTCGCTGCGCTGCACGCCGTAATTCACGCGGATAACAGCCGGACGCGTAGTGGCGTATTCGCGGGCGAGCTGAACGATTTCTCCGGCAGCGATGCCGGTCAGGCCCGCGGCGCGCTGAGGCGTCCATTCCTTTACGCGCTCGCGCAGACTTTCAAATCCTTCCGTATGGCTGTCGATGTAGGCGGCGTCGTGCAGGCCATCGCCGATGATCACGTGCATCATCGCCAGAGCGAGCGCGGTATCGCTGCCCGGGTGAATAAAGAAATGCTTGTCGGCGAGCGCGCCGGTGCGATTGCGATACGGGTCGATGGTATAGAACTTCGCGCCGTTGCGGCGGGCTTCCACGATGAACGGCCACAGGTGAACGTTCGTGCCCAGAATGTTAGCGCCCCACGCCAGAATCAGACGCGCGTGCTTGAACTGCTCGGGCTCGGTGCCATAGCGCACTCCAAGAGCTTCGGTGAGACCCGCCATGCCGGCGGTCGAGCAGATGGTGCGATCCAGACGCGAAGCGCCCAGTCTGTGAAAGAAGCGCCGGTCCATGCCCGAGCCATTGAGGAGGCCCATGGTGCCGGCGTAGCTGTACGGCAGGATGGCTTCGGGACCAAACTCCGTCGCGATCGCCTGCAAGCGCCCGGCAATCGTATCGAGAGCTTCGTCCCAGGAGATGCGCGTGAATTTGCCATCGCCTTTGGCGCCGATGCGGCGCTGCGGATAGAGTAGACGGACGGGCGAGTATTCGCGCTCCAGGTATTGCGCAACTTTTCCGCAAAGAAATCCGCGCGTGATCGGGTGCGCCGGATTGCCCCGCAAGCGCGAACCGCGGCCGTCCTCCACGTTCACGAGAAGCGAGCAGCAGTCCGGACAATCAAGCGCGCAAACGGAATGCCGGATCTCGGACATTGACCACGATTATATCGGGAAAATGCGTCTGTCCTCATTTTCGGTAGAATCGGAACGGTATGTCGAAGTGGGGAGTGCTGCTGCTGCTGGCTGCCGGCGCTTCAGCGCAAAAGAAGCCGATTACGCTGGAAACGCTGCGCGACGCGGCGCGCGAACGCGACGTCCCCGGCGCCGCGTATTGGGCCCCCGATGGGAAGACGTTCGCGTTCCAGCAGGACAAGGTCCTCAAACTTTATGTGCCGGCCGAGAAGGCATCCCGGCTGATCGTTTCGCTGGACGCTCTCGATGCCGCCGCGATTAAGCCGCCCGACGACGGCCCGATGGAGTGGATGAACCGGCGCGCGCGTACCGGCGGGATCGACTGGTCGGCCGATGGCAAAACGCTGCTCTATGCGGGCAATGGCGACCTGTTCCTGATTCGCGTTGAAACCGGCACCTGGGATCAACTCACAAAAACCGCGGATGCCGAAATCGATCCCATGTTCTCGCCGGATGGCACGAAAGTGGCGTTCCGCAGGGCCTCTGATCTTTACACACTCGATATCGCGACACGAAAAGAGACCCGGCTGACCTCCACCGGCGCCCCGACCCTGTTGAATGGCGGGCTGGATTGGGTCTACCCGGAAGAGATCGGTCTGAGCAGGGCGTTCTGGTGGGCGCCGGATTCGAAATCGCTGGCGTACCTGCAGTTCGACACGTCGCGCGAACCCGTGTTTCCCCATGAGGACCTGCTGAAGGCGCGGGCGCTGTTCGAGCCTCAGCGCTATCCGCAGGCCGGCGAGAACAATCCTGATGTGCGCTTGGGAGTGGTTGCGGTAAGCGGCGGGCCGACACGATGGTTCGATGTGGGCGATACGCGCAATGCGTATCTGATCGCCCGCGCCGGCTGGATGCCGAACGCCAAGAGTCTCTACGTGGTGCGGACCAATCGCGTGCAGAACCGGCTCGAAGCGCTGGTCATCGATGTGGAATCGGGCGCCGCGTCCGTAATTTTTCGCGAGTCCGATCCGTATTGGATCAATCTGAAAGGCGATCTGCGGTTCCTCAAAGACGGCCGGCACTTCCTTTGGACCAGCGAGCGCGGCGGCTACCGGCACATCTACCTGTATTCGAATGACGGCAAAGAAATGACGCAGCTTACCAAAGGCGATTGGGAAGTCGCGGACATCGAGGCCGTGACGGACCGAGTCTTCTATACATCGAGTGAGCCGACGCATCTGGAGCGGCATTTGTATTCGGTGGGTCTGGACGGGCGGAACGCGCGTCGCATCTCGAAAGAAGCCGGCATGCACACCATCTCGATGGCGCCGGACGGGGCGTACTACCTGGATACATTCTCGAATCTCACGACATCGCCGATCACCATGCTGCGCCGGGGTGACGGGCAGGAAGTCGCAGTCTATCGCGACCAGGACCGCAAGTTAACAGACGAATATGAATTCCTGCGGCCGGAAATCGTGCAATTCAAGGCCGACGATGGAACGGTTCTCTACGGACATGTGGTGAAACCGGCGGGATTCCAGGGCGGGAAGAAATATCCAGTGGTCGTCATGGTGTACGGCGGGCCGGGGGTTGCGCTACCCGTCCGCAACGCGTGGCTCGGCGTGGGCCTGGAACAGGTGCTCGCGCATCGCGGCTACGTGGTCTGGCAGGCGGAGAATCGAGGCGGCGCAGGCCGCGGCCATGCTTTCGAAACCGGGATCTATCACAAGCTCGGCGTTACCGAACTCGCGGACCAGGTGGCCGGGGTGAATTATCTGGTGTCTCTCGGATTTGCCGATCCGCAGCGCATCGGCATGCGCGGCTGGAGTTACGGTGGATTCATGACGATCAACGCGCTGCTGAATGCGCCGAGCGTGTTTCGCGCCGGCTTCGCGGGCGCGCCCGTCACCAACTGGCTGAATTACGACACCATTTACACGGAGCGGTACATGGGGCTACCGAATGAAAACGCGGATGGATACAAGTCCACCGCCCTTCCCTCCCGCGCCGCCAATCTGCAGGGCAAGCTTCTGCTGGCGCATAATTTCGAAGACGATAACGTGCTGTTCCAGAACACGCTGCAGATGACGAACGCCCTGCAACTGGCGAACAAGCAGTTCGAGCTGATGGTCTATCCGCAGAAAACGCACGCCGTCACGGGAGCGGCAGCCAACCAGATGAATGAGATGACGGTGGAGTTCTTTGACCGCGCGCTAGGGCAGCGTTAACGTCATGCGCCCAGGAATTGGAAGCCGGAAAGAGCGATAGGAGAGGCGGCCGGTTCAGGCCTTGGACGCCCGCACGCGCGCGGGCTCGATATTGGGTAGGAACGCCGTCAGCAAGCCAATCGCCGGCAAGAACGAACAGACTCGATAGACGTAGGTAATGCTGGTCGCGTCGGCCAATTGTCCGAGGAGCGCGGCGCCGATGCCGCCCATTCCGAAAGCCAAGCCGAAGAAGAGGCCGGAAACCGCGCCGACTTTGCCCGGCACCAGGTCTTGCGCATAAACCACAATCGCGGTGAAGGCCGAGGCCAGCACGATGCCGATGATCACGCTCAGAATGCCGGTCCAGAACAAATTGACATAGGGCAGTGGAAGACTGAACGGCAGCACGCCCAGGATCGAAACCCAGATCACATACTTGCGGCCAATGCGGTCGCCTACCGGGCCGCCGATGATGGTGCCGGCCGCCACCGCGCCCAAAAAGACGAACAGGTAGATCTGCGCGGTCTGCACGCTGACGTGGAACTTCTGAATCAGGAAGAACGTGTAATAGCTGGTGAGGCTGACCAGGTAAAAGAACTTGGAAAAGACGAGCGCCACCAGGATGGCCAGCGAGATCGCAACCTTGCGGGAAGACAACTGCAATGGGTGCTCGTGGGCGGCGCTGCGCGCTTTCGCGCCGGGCTTCCGATGCGCCTTGTACCAGTGGCCGACCTTCGTCATGACGACAATCGCCACCAACGCGAAGCCGGAAAGATACGCGATGCTGCGCTGTCCCGCCGGCAGAACCAAAAAGGCCGCCAGCAGAGGGCCGAGCGAGGTTCCGAAATTGCCGCCGACTTGAAAGATGGATTGCGCCAGACCGTGCCGGCCGCCGGAGGCCATGCGCACCACGCGCGAAGACTCCGGATGAAACACGGATGAGCCCACTCCAACCAGTCCCACCGCAAACAGGATCGCCGGGAAGCTCGGGGCAACCGACAGCAGCAGCAGGCCGGCGAGCGTGAACGCCATCCCAACCGGCAACGAGTACGGCATCGGACGGCGGTCTGTGTAGAGCCCGACTACCGGCTGTAACAGCGATGCGGTGAGCTGTACCGTGAGCGTGATCAGCCCGATCTGGCCGAAATCGAGGTGGTAGGAATTCTTGAGGATCGGATAGACCGCCGGAATCACCGACTGAAGCATGTCGTTCAGCAGGTGGCACAAGCCGAGCGCGGCGAGGATGCGGTAGGCCGTTTCGTCCGGTTTTAAGGGAGCAGAAACACCTGTAGTTGTGCTGACGCTCGGGACAGTTGACACTCTTGTTCAGTGTAACGTAGCGCCGGCAATATTGTCGCCGGCAGCGCCGGTTTACCGCCGCCGCGGCTGGCTCGAGGGCGGCACCAAATCCTTCATCCGCAGGTACACGACCGCGGTGCCATACATCTCGTTGTCATGCGCGATGTTGAAGTTCAGCACGCCGAGTTTGGTCAAGTCGCGGCCGAACATCTTCACCATCGTGGCGCCGTCGGCGTCAGTCATCGAGTTGTACACGCCGTCACAATAATCAAATGATTCCTTGAGAGCAGCAGTCGCCTCGGCCTTGGTTTTCTTGGTCTTCTCGAAGGTAGGCTGCTTTTGCTCGCCCTTCACGAGGCCGCACAAGACCATCTGGATGTCGGCGATGTGACTGACGATCTCGCCATACGTGCGGGTCTTGCCCGGCACGGTCGAATAAGAGTAATCGGCCTCCGGCATTTCTTCAGCGGCCCGCGTCACCGTATTCTTGATGCCGTTGTAGGCATTCTTTGTATCCGTGCTAAACGGGTTCTGCGCGTAGAGGGCACTCGCGGCGGTAAAGGCGCCAATCAGCGTAAGGATGCAAAAGCTCTTCACTCAGTTCTCCTTAAATGGCCAGTATACACCGCCCGGCGGGAAGCGCGGCTTATCCCCCGTTCTGATCTCAACTCGCCCGGACAGGAAAGTCCGACCACCCTCTCCGATTGCACGCCGGGATCGCTTCTGTGTAATGCGTTCGAAGGCATGCCGATAGAGGTACCTCGTGAACCATCGCACGCCTCTACTTTGACGAAGTCTAGGGATACTACTAGGATTTAAAGTATGGAGGAGTGCGCGGAGTGTGTGCGTCTCTGGCGGACATACGCCAATGCCACGACCGACCACGTGAACCTGGAAGACCAACTCAAGGTCGCAGCGAAAAAGCAGCCTTGGCCTTCGGCGCTTCGGAGTTTAACGCTGTCCGTCGAGGCGTCCGCTCGTGTGCGAGAGATAGCCCGAGAGGCGATTCGCACGCATGAAGCGGTAGCGCACGGCAAAACAGTCACCGCTTGAAACCAGGCTTGCTTTTTTGTTGTGTGGTCTGCGAGCTTCCTCCCTAACCGCGCCATCGCACAAAGCGTCAAACGGCCAATCGCAACCTAAATCTCCGGCAATCTTCACCGCCGCGCCCTGCCCGAATACAGAACCGGGGTTATCCGTAGTACCCCAGAAAGTTCCTTCTGACTGAAATCCACTAGCAGTTCTATTGGGTTGGATGCTAATATCCGTTTGGTGCGAATGAGTACACTCGAATTGGATCAACGCGCATCGCCATCGAGCTGGAAACAGGTCGAGGTGGAACTTCTGACGCACGTGCGGGCGGCCGAAGTCGAATTCAACCTGGCGCCCACGGATCAGAAGGAACAAGCCGGGGAAAAATACCGGAAGGCCTTGGCACGATTCGGCGAACTCGTCCTTGATCGCCGGTTTCCCCGGGACTTCCAATTCCAGGACTGAATTCCACTCAATGCTCGGCGACCGAACGATGGGCCAGTTCGCCAAACAGGGGCAACGAGTAGGTCTCGTTGTGGGCGGCCTTGACCATCATGAAAATGCACATGCCGAGGAGCAATAGTTCCACGAGGCCGTGGACGTGCAGCCGCGGAGCCAGCAAAAACATCGGGCGCAAGACCCAGCCGTCCAGGAGCCACGCCACAAACAGGTAAAGGCCCTGGAAGGCGTGGAAGCGGACATCGCGGTTGGCGCGAAACTTCTCCGAGGCCAGGACCACGATGGAAGCGATCCAGCCGATTCCGGGGACATAGCAAAGGATCGAAGCCGTGCGGGCGGACATCTGCGACAACGGATCGTGCCCGGCGGCGGGATAGGGCGCGGAAGCGGAGGGCTGGCGCGAGCCGCAGCGGTGGCAATACGAATCCGCGCCGCCGACCTCGTTTCCACACTGGCTGCAAAAGGGCATCTATTCATACATACGTTATGCGACGGCGGCCCGTTCACGCAACTAAAAGGGTGCATGGTAAGATCAACGCCATGAAACGGATGCTGGTCGGTGGCTGGCTCTGGCTGGCCTGCGCGGCGGTGCTCCCGGCGGCCAAGAACCTGGAAATCTACTTCATCGACGTAGAGGGCGGCCAGTCGACTTTATTTGTGGCGCCTTCCGGGGAAACGCTTCTGATGGACACCGGATTCGGCGGTTTCAACGGCCGCGACCCCAATCGCATCCTGGCGGTGGCCAAAGCGGCGGGGGTAAAGAAGATCGACTACCTGGTGATCTCGCACTACCACGAGGATCACGTCGGCGGTCTCCCCGGGGTCGCCGCCAAGCTGGCGATCCGGAATTTCGTCGATCACGGACCGAATACGGAAACCGACAAGGATTCGCAAGTCCGGTTCAATATGTATAGCGACTTCAGCGGAAAGGCGAACCGGATCATCGCCAAACCCGGGGATACCATTCCGGTGAAAGGGCTGGAGGTTCGAGTGCTTTCGGGGGCAGGCCATGTGATTGAGGCTCCGCTGCCGGGCGCGGGACAGGCGAATCCGGAGTGCGCGCAAGCCGCCGCGATCCCGCCGGACGAGCCGCTGGAAAATCAGCAGTCGCTCGGCCTGCTGATCACATACGGCGATTTTCGGATTCTCGATCTCGGCGACCTGACTACAAGCCGCGAACGAAACCTGGTTTGCCCTGCGAACAAAATCGGCACGGTCAGCGTTTTCGTAGCGTCGCATCACATGGGCACCGACGCCAATACGCCGCAACTGGCGCACGCGATCCATGCCAAGGCGGCAATCGGAAATAACGGCCCGCGCAAGGGCGGCGACGCGGAAACCTGGCAGACCCTGCATGACACGCCGGGGCTGCAGGACATCTGGCAGCTGCATTACGGGATTGCCGCGGAAAAAGACCACAACTCGGCCGACACCTTCCTGGCGAACGTAGACGAGCTCTGCCAGGGCCGGTGGCTGCGGCTGACGGCTGAAAGGGACGGATCGTTTACGATTTTCAACAGCCGCAACAAATACGAAAAGAGCTACAAGTAAGGCTGCGCTCCCCAGTCAAGGCCGATACAGGCGCGGGTCTGGCGCGATCGCGCGATAGCCCGCGGTATCGGGTGTTTTCGCAAAGCACTCGCTCAAATCCGCGGCGGCCGCATCGGACAGACTGGCGGCCGGCGCGCCGAGCAGCCCGTATATGGTCTTACGCAGACCCGCGAAACCGGTGTTCGTGTGAGATACCGAATTCTTTCGCGCCCATGGGCCCGCGCACAGCAGCGGTGTGCGATGCGCATCGATGTGATCGACTCCGCCCGCCGAAGCTTCGGTCACCAGCAGCGCCATCCGGTCCCACCATCGGCTGCCCGAGAAATACTCGACCAGCCGGCCCAGCGCGAAATCATTGTCCGCCACATAAGACTCCGCATAGGGAAATCCGCTTTCCGGATCGGGCTCCGCCATCCGTTCGTTCGCAAGGCGAATTACGATCAGTCCGGCCATTTCCACTCCACCCTTCGCATACTTCGCGTCGATCTCCGCGATTGCCCGGCGCGCGCGTTCCGTGTCAGACATCTTCCGGCCGGGGGGCTCAGCGAACTGATAGAAGGATACGCCATGCCGCGCCAGATTGCTCCAGTCCGACAGCCGATCGGTGGCGGCATAGAAATTGTCGCTGAACGTCCACTGCTGCGCGATGGCGTGATAGTTCGGCGTCACGTTCACATGATGCAGGCTCAAGCGCTGCCGCTGCCCGCCGGCATAGCCATCGCGGCCGAAGCGGGCCAGTTGCGGCGCGGCCATCACGCTGCCGTTGCCCGCTCGCGGAACATCTCCAAGAATTTCATCGAACGTCCGGCCTTCATTCACAATGAGAACCACATGCCGGATGGCATGGGGAAGAGGCTGAGGCGCGCCGGGCCGGGGAACGAGCCCCGCAGCGTCCAAGACAAACCGGCTCTGAACAGGCAACTCATTGAATTGCGGCACTGCAAACATCGATACCGAGCCAACAACCGGGGGACTTCCCCGGGTGTTCGGTCCTCCACCCGGGCCCTTCTCATTCGCTACATAGGCCATGCCACCCCGGACGCTTATACGGGTTGGCGACCAGCCGGCAGGGATGTGCCCGAGAACCTTCCAGGACCGGGTATCGATGATGCCAATAGCGTTAATTCCCGATTCGGCGACCAGCAACCAACCGCTGGCTTCGTCCAAAGCCATTCCCTGTGGAAGAATCCCTCGTAGGGCCTCTAACCCGGGGATGCGGATGGCGATCTGCTTCACTATCTGAGTAGTACGTGAATCAATTACCGTAATGGAATCATGAGCTGCATCGGAAATGAAGACGCGATCGGCGGCGGCCAGGATGCCGGCGGGAGCGTCATGCTGGGGAATGGTCGCTTCCATCCGCGGCGAACGGGGCTCGGTAACGTCGACCGCGCAAACGGCTGCGGTTCCACCGTGTCGAAGCAGGTTCTGCGCGACGGAAACGTACAGTCTGCGGTGATCCGGGCTGAGAGCTAACGCCATCGGGACTCCCTCAAGTTCGATGGAAGCTACTGCCTGCCGGGAACGGATATCCATTACCGCAATCCGGGAATGAACAAGATCAGCCACATACAGGATGCTGCGAGAAGCATCGAGGACAAGATCGCCGGTAATGCTTTCGGGGCCGGGATCGAGCGACCGCCGCCGCTCCTCCGTATCCAGATCAATGAGTGAAACGCGTCCGGTGTTTCCCTCGGAAACGAAGACAGAATGCTCCCCGGAGAACGCGAGTCCGCCAGTAACACCCGGCAAATCCGCACCAGGTAGCTGGCGGACTTCCCAGGTCTTCTCACGTTGCATGACAGTGAGGGAAGGCCGGCTCGCGCCGCGATTGATCGTGACCAGGACTTTGCCGGATGGGCTCAAGGCGAGCGCAATCGGATGCGCGCCCGTCACATGCTGCTCTCCGAACGGCGCGATGATGCGGCCGCCCGGTAAAATCGACACTGTACCGAGCCGCGATTGCCGGATACCGGCCGGGGGTGAGAGCGTCTGAGCCACCGGCTGCATGCAAAACGCAAGGAGCACGCCGAGAAAGCGCCGTAAGCCCAGCACTTCCTCATCATATAATCCGCGAGTGCCCGGTAACCCGGGCATTGACGGAGCGAGAAGCGGCAGTTATGCAGATTCTGATCCGGCCCCGTGACTCTGCGTAAAGATTTCCACGGAAATTCGACCCCTTCTCTCCTGATTCCCCGGATTTCGCTGCGGAATTCGTTCTGGTACACTCGGATCCAGAAGGTAACGATTCTCACGTTCAATTCTCATAGCATTGCGATTACAGCGTGAGGAAGAGGCCGAAGTTACGGTTCCTTCGCCCGGTCGGAACGTGGGCGACACATTTTGGACTATTTGGCACAAGAACTGCAACTAGTCCACTCCAAAAACGAGATGCAACAACCAATCTAGTGGAGGAGAAATAAATGGCTACCAGTTTTACAGCGTTGACGCCTCAACGGGCTCTCGAAGATCCTTTAGCCCACCTACCTTGTTCGACCATTGTGGAGTACCGGCGAGGGCAGTCGATCTATAACCAAGACCAGCCATCCACGGCGATTTACCTGGTAATCGGGGGAAAGGTCAAAGTATCGCGAATAGCGGACGACGGCCGGCAGGTGGTAGTGGACATCTATCAGCCGGACGAGTTTTTTGGGGAATCGGCATTCGTCGGCGCTACGCCGCGCGCTGAACAGGCTACCGCTCTGGAAAACACAAAGCTGATGGCTTGGGGGACTACAGAAATCGAAGATGTAATCATGAAACGGCCGCGTCTGGCGGTCGCCCTGGTGCAGATCTTTGTGCAGCGCACGATGGAATTCGCGGACCGCATTGAGAGTTTCTCGGCGGACAACATCGCGCAACGGCTGGCCCGCACGCTGCTTCGGTTTTCGGATCGCCTGGGCACCCGCCAAGACGACGGATCGGTCCGCATGGGGCCTTTCACGCACGAACTGCTCTCGCAATACGTGGGCACTTCCCGCGAGATTGTGACCCACTATATGAACCAGTTCCGGAAGCAAGCCTACCTGCAGTATTCCCGGAAGGGAATTGTCTTGTATCGCTCGGCGCTGCAGGATTGGCTGCGGCAGAACCCGTAGAGCGTTGCGGCAGTAGCAACTTCAGGAAGTCCGCGACCATCAGAACTGCGTGAGCGGGGTGGTCGCCGCGCCTTCCGAGTTGCCAATGGTCGCCGCAAACGCGGCAATCCGGGACAGATCGCCCGAGACGGGGAACACCGCGCGCAAGAGGAACGCGCCACCGGCGTCCGAATCCTGATAGAACTGCTGGAAGATGCCGGCGGCGTCGGCGCGGATGATTCCCGGCGGGATCGCCGCCCCGGCGCGGTCGAAGAACGTGAAGGCCAGCGGTCCTGCGGTTCGTGTGTTATCGAAGCCCGTGAGGCTGACCTCAATGGTGGAAGCGAACCGCGCACCCTGCGCGTTGCTGATTCCCACGACGGCCGGCGGGATCTTCACGGTGGTTTGCGAGGACACCCCGCCGAGGCGCGCGGTAAACGTCAAAACCCCAGTCGTGGTGCCGGTCTGAAAAAGCGCGTTCTGCTGGTCGCCAAAGCGGCACACAGTCTCACCCGGATCGCAGGTGAATCCGGCGGTGCGGGTGCCCGAAGAGAACATGATTGCCGGATCGGATGCTCCCGCGGGTCCGGGCTGGAAATCCAGCGTGACGTTCCCACCGGCGGCCCGGGGAGCGGGCGCATCTAAGACAACCATCACCGAGCCTTGTTGGGCGCTCCGCGGAGGTGGAAGGACAACTACGAGCCGGGAGGACGGCAGCGGCGGCGCCGCGACAACCTTCGCGGTCAGGATCACGGAGATGCCCTCCGAAACCAGCGCCGCGCTGTACGCTCCAAATTCGGGAGCGCTGAACGTGACGGTAAACTCCACCGCGGCCTGCGTGTCGAGGGTTAAAGGAAGAACGAGCGGATTCTTCGGTCCGAAGCCGGTGCCGCGAACTTCCAGATAAGTCAAGAGCGCCGGCGAGGCCGCCATGTTACGCAGCCGGAACCGCGCCTGAGCGGCATCTCCCTCGACGATAGTGCCAAGGCTATAGATGGGCGGCACCTCTTGCTCACTGCTTCCATTTACCAGAAAGAGTCGAAACTCGCCGCGGGCGGCCGGCAGCAGGCCAGCCATGAGCAACGCGAGCCGAATACAGAAATAGTTCATGGCTTTCCCACCGTGACTGCCGGCGCGCCGATGGTAACCGGAATCGCGACGATGGCTGCCGCCGGAGCCGGTCCGGTGGCAGAGCCGCCGCGCGTAGCCAGTACTCCAGCCGCCGCCCCGGCGCTCGCTAATGCCGCAACCGCGATCCACAGCGGGCGGCGCCGCGAAACCTTGGGCGCAGGAGCGCTACGCTCTTGCGCCCTCGCGGAGCCGGTGATGTATTGGAACGAAACGATCCCCGCGCGCGCCTGCTCCTTGGAAGCGATGATGCGGAGTTGAAGGCGGCCCGCCGCGTGATTCCAGCGCAGACCGCGCGCGCTGGCACGCCCGTGGTCATCCGCGGTGACAACCTGGGTCCGCAGACCGTTGGCAAAGAGTCCGCTCGGGCCCTCTTCCGGAAGATGAAAACTGACGGCCGCGGCCGGCACCGGCGTGCCGATCTCATCAGTGACCTCGACAATCAAAGGCCGCACACTGCGCGACCCGGGCGCATGCACCTCACCCTCGCCTTCGATGACTTGGATATGAAGAGTTGCGACCTGAGCGGCCGCCGTCGTCGAGAGCGCTACAACCAGCGCCGCCGCGGCAAGATTTCGTAACACTTGCGAGACAGCGTCATTCGGACTTCCTCACCAGCAGAACGGTGATATTGTCCGGACCGCCGGCCTCCTTGGCCGCATCAATCAACTTATTACAACTCTCCTGCAGCGAAACGCCATTCTGCCCGCCGCGCAGGATGCGTTCCAGTTTCGCGCCTTCGACCACGCCATGCAGACCGTCGCTGCATATCAATACCAGGCTGCCCCGCTTCAGAGGCACCGAGTAATAGTTCACCGCGAGGGGCGCGCTGGCGCCGATGGCCATCGTAAGAACGTGCCGCATGGGATGGGTGCGCAAGCTCTCCTCGTCCAGGCCGAGGGGCCGGCCGACCTCGTTGACCCACGTCTGGTCGTCGGTGATGGCGCGAAAACCCTCATCGTCGAGCACGTAAGCTCTGCTGTCTCCCACGCTGGCAATATCCAAGCTGTCTTCCAACGCGAGCGCAGCGACCAGTGTGGTGCCCATGCCTTCCAGTTTGGGATCGCTATGCGCCGCTTCCAGCACGCGGCGATTCGCTTCTTCTACCGCACGGAGCAGCACCTGCGAATCGCGGTGTCCGGCCGATTGCACAGTTTCGGCGACAGTATCCACCGCGAGGCGCGAGGCCTGTTCGCCGGCGCGCGCGCCGCCCATGCCATCGGCCACGACATAGAGTCCCATGTCCGGTTGGATGAGGCAATAATCTTCATTGTTCGACCGGACGCAGCCCTTGTCGGTCGACGCGAATGCTTCCAGCACTCCCGGGGCTTCCTTTCCAAAAGCTTCCGTCACGCTCAAGTTAACACGATGAGACCAGGGTAAAATAGTAACACTCCCGGCATGCTGTGGAAACGCCTCCGGCTCACGCTGGACATGATCAAATTCGAGCACTCCGTGTTCGCGCTGCCGTTCGCGCTCACTGGAGCGCTGCTGGCGTTCCGTGAAACCGGATATCACCACGTAGGCGCCAAGCTGTTGTGGATCGTAGTGGCGATGGTCGGCGCGCGATCCGCGGCCATGGCGTTCAACCGGCTGGTGGACGCCGGAATCGACGCGCGGAACCCGCGCACGAAAATGCGGCACCTGCCAACCGGATTACTGAGTCGCGGCTTTACATGGGTTTTCGTAACGATTGCCGCGGCCGTGTTCTTTCTCGCTGCCGGAGCGTTGAATCGGCTCTGCCTGCGGCTCGCACCCATCGCTCTGGCCGTAGTTTTTTTCTATTCGTTTACCAAGCGATTCACGTCGTTTTCCCATCTGGTGCTCGGGTTTTCACTGGGCATCGCGCCGGCGGCGGCGTGGATCGCGGTCGCCGGTTCGCTCGATCCGCGGATCCTCTGGCTCACTGCCGCTGTCACCTTCTGGACCGCGGGCTTCGACATCATTTACGCTTGCCAGGATTACGAATTCGATACCGCGGAATCTTTATGGAGTGTCCCGCGGCGGCTGGGGATTCGCGGCGCACTGCTGGTGGCGCGGGCACTCCACGTACTGATGGTGGTCAGCCTGCTTCTGCTGGTCGCGGTACTGCACCTTGGCGCCCTGGCGCTGGCGGGAGTGGCGGCAATTGTCGCGTTGCTTACCTACGAGCACAGCCTCGTCAAAGCCCACGATCTATCGCGGGTGAACGCAGCCTTCTTTACCATGAACGGCTATGTGAGCGTGCTATTCTTTCTATTCTGGGCTGCTGACATATTCTTCCTGCGTCCGGGTGCGTAAACATGCAAGTTGCCATTGAAGATCCGAGCCTGGTTCCTATCCGAAAGAGAGTCGAAGCCGGCGAGCGTCTGTCGTTCGATGACGGCGTGGCCCTTTACCGCACTCCCGACATTCTGGCTCTCGGGTATCTCGCGAATATTGTGCGGGAACGGCTTCACGGCGACACTACCTATTTCAACGTCAACCGCCACATCAATCCGACCGACGTCTGCGTGGCCAGCTGCCGTCTCTGCGCCTTTGGAAAGCACGCCCGCGACCCTAAGGCGTACACCATGTCGCTCGACGAGGTATGGCACCGGGCCGGCGAAGGCTGGAGCGAAGCCGTCACCGAATTCCACATTGTCGGCGGCCTCCATCCCGAACTGACGCTGGACTGGTATTGCGAGATGCTGCGCGGTCTGAAGCACCGTTTCCCGCAGGTGCACCTGAAAGCGTTCACCATGGTGGAGATCGCGTTCCTGGCGCGCCGGACTAAGATTTCAATCCGGGAAACGCTCGAGCGCCTGCGCGATGCCGGCATGGATTCACTCCCCGGCGGCGGCGCCGAAATCTTCAATGAGCCGGTGCGGCGGATTATTTGCGATCACAAAATTGACGGCAACGAATGGATCGAGACGGCGCGAGTCGCGCACCAGCTAGGCTTGCGATCCAACTGCACGATGCTCTACGGGCACATCGAAAACGAGCAGGATCGCGTAGACCACCTGATCCGGCTGCGCGAGTTGCAGGATGACACTCACGGTTTCGTGACGTTCATTCCGCTGGCTTTTCATCCCGACAACACGGCGCTGCACCATATTCCAAAAACGTCAGGCTTCGATGACATCAAAGCGATCGCCGTAGCGCGCCTGATGCTCGACAACATTCCGCATATCAAAGCGTATTGGGTAATGATGACGCCAAAGGTCGCGCAGATCGCGCTGCGTTTCGGCGCCGATGACATTGATGGCACAATCGTCGAAGAGCGCATCTACCATGATGCCGGCGCGACGACGAAGCAGGGGCTGCGCCGGAACGAGTTGTTGCAGTTAATCCGCAAGGCAGGCCGGGAGCCGGTGGAGCGCGATACTTTGTACCGGCCGGTTCAGCGCACCGAATCGACGTTCACGGTGCTCGTTTAAATCAAAAATCGAGGTTGGGCGGCTTACATTCCCTACGCAGCCGGAGCCGCTTCGATCAGCGCTTGCGTGAGTTCGGCCGGCAGATCCAACATGACGTCGTGGCCGCACGCCATCGTGCGCGTCTTCCATCCCTTGGTCTTTGCTTTTTCGTGGAACTGGGGAAACGGCGAATCCTTAAAACCGGTGGCGAGGATGAATGTCACATCCCTGACTGCGCCCGCCTTCCCGTTTAGCCGGATGGGCTGCTGGAACGTGGCCAGTGGCTGCATGGTGCACTGGCGATTCACCCAGTCGCAATCGCGGGCATTGACGTGGAACGCTTCGGCGGGGATCGGCGGCACCTTCCAGCCTTCGCCGTCACGGCCGACGGCTTCGAGCTGGCGATTCTTTTGGGCGAGCGGCAGCGCGTCGTGCAGGGACTGACCGTCCTCGAGAACGAAGGCATCCAGGTAGACCAGCGCGGCAATCCGATCGGGAATGCGATCCGCCACGCCGCTGATTACAGCGCCACCGTATGAATGGCCGCACAACACCACCTGCGACAGCTCCTCCCACCGGATGAGGTTAACGACGTCCTCGATATGCGTGTCGAGGTTCACCTGTGGCGACAGCAGATGCGAGCGCTCGGCGACGCCGGTAAGGGTCGGCGTGAACACGTCGTGTCCCTGCGCCTGCAGCGCCTTCCGAACGCGCGCCCAGCACCAACTACCGTGCCATGCTCCGTGAACCAGAACATACGTGCTCATCAGGCGAGTGTAGCATGGAAAAATCTGGCAGGATTTACGCGTGCCGACGCGCTTCTTCAGACTCTGCTACGCTCAAGGCACCATGTCAGGAATCAACGGAGACAAAGCGCGCTTCCACCGGGAGCGCAAAAGCAAACTTGCCCGCAGGGAACGGAACCGGACGCTGCGAAAGAAGCTGAAACCCGCGGGGCCCACGCGTCCGGGTGGCGGGCAGTTGTAGCCAGATCTTCCGGCGCACCTATTTCTCACGAGCCGCCCCGCTACGACCGCCAGATCAGCCAGTCCTCCGAAGCAGTGGGGACCAGTCGGCGCCGGGCGCGGAACCGGACCGTGAGGCGGCCTCAGGGCGCCGGTTCGATCCGGAGGAGAGCGCCGGCGTCTTCATCCGTCAGCAGGTATAAGAGGCCGTCGGGACCCTGTCGCACGTCGCGGATTCGCTGGTGCAATTCGGTGAGCATGGCTTCGCGGCGCAACTCCTCCCATTTGCCGTTGAATACGACTCGCTCCAGATGTCCAGTGCCAGGAATCTCGCCCGTCCGCATGCTACCGACGAAAACGTTGTTTTTCCAGGCCGGAAAGCGATCGCCCGTGTACACGGCCATGCCCGAGATTGCAATGGATGGCACCCAGAAGACCAGCGGCTGCTCGAAACCTTCCTTCCAGGGGCTCTCGGAAACGCGCGGCCCTTCATACCAGCGCCCATAACTCACTACCGGCCAGCCGTAATTCTTTCCCGGCAGAATGACATTGATTTCGTCGCCACCGTCGGGGCCATTCTCGTTATTCCACAGTTCGCCGGTGACCGGATTCACAATAAGCGCCAGGCTGTTGCGATGGCCCAGGGAGTAGATCTCGGGCTGATATCCCGGGCGGCCGACAAAAGGATTGTCCGGCGGCACGGTGCCGTCGTCACGCAGCCGCATGATTTTTCCACGATGGCTGTTGGGATCCTGCGCGGCATCGCTGTTGGAATCGCCGTTGCTGACGTAGATCATGCCGTCGCGCCCGAATGCGATTCGCGAATTGTAGCCGTTGGCATTCTCGGGAAGCCAATTGGCAGTGAAGATGTCGCGGACATCCGTCAGCGCGCCGTCATCGAGACGTCCCCGAGCCAACACCGTTGCGACCTGTTTGTTTTCGCCGGGCTTGTTGTAGGTGAGATAGACCAAATGGTTCTCGGAGAACTTGGGATGCAGTGCTACATCCATGAGGCCCGCCAGTTGAATCGCCAGCACCTTGGGCACGCCGCGGACCGGCTGGGGGTCGAGTTTTCCATCCCGGATCATGCGAAGGCGCCCGGGCCGCTCGGTCACCAGCATGTTGCCATCGGGAAGAAAGGCGAGGCTCCAGGGATGAGACAGATCTTTGGTCACCACCGAAACGCGGATCTTGTGCTGCTCCGCAGTATCGAAAATGAATGGGCCGCTTCCCAGGGGAGGCACGGGGACACCGACTGGCTGCCTCTGCTGGGCCAAGCCGGCGCCCACAAAAAGAATCATCAGTACTGCGGCATTGTTGAGAAGCATGGATCGCACCTCCAGCTTGAAATTGTCGTGCTTCGACGCCAACGGCTCGAAAGTACCACTCACGCCGCCTCGACGCAAGTCTTCGCCGGGCAGGTCAAAATGGAAAAGATGTCCGAACCCTCGCTAAGTGAGATCCTCGATTTCGCGCTGACACTATCCGATGAGGCAGGCCGCTTCATTCTGCCGCTGTGGAAGAACGTGACCGTCGATCATAAATCCGATGGGTCGGAAGTGACCGAAGCGGACCGGGGAGCCGAGCAACTGCTGCGACGCCGCATCGCCGAGCGATTTCCGGATCACGCCATTTTAGGTGAAGAATTCGGCGGAGATCCCGACCGCGAGGCCGAGCATCTGTGGCTCCTCGATCCGGTCGATGGCACAGCTTCATTCGCCATCGGGCTGCCTCTATTCGGCTCGCTCATCGCATACCTTCGACATGGCGAAGCCAGCGTTGGGGTGATCGGAGCGCACGCGCTTGGGGAGACTCTATGCCGCATCCGGTCAAGGCTGCTGGCAGCGGCGGCACGGATCCGCCGCGGAGCGCGTGCGGACGTCGCCGGTCGAGGACCTCACCAAGGCGCTTGTGGTCGCAACCGGGTTCGAGGGCACGGATGTCGATCCGCGCGATCCGAATCCAGGGGTGCGCCTTTCCGAGCTGTACAAGAATGCGCGGCGATTTCGCTGGTCTGGCGATTGCATCAACTATGCCCTGCTCTGCCAGGGGCGCGTGGATGTCGCGCTCGACCCGCGTATGAATCCCTGGGATATCGCCGCGCTCGTGCCGTGCGTGCGAGAAGCGGGAGGGGTGCTCAGTTCCCTTGACGGCAATGAGGACTGTATCTGGAAGGCGAACCTGGTCGCCTCGGCGAACGCAACCTTGCATGCACAAGTTCTGCGATCGCTTCAGCGGGCTTAAGCAATCCGCTCCGTCACAAATTCAGGTCTATCCTCTACCTGAGATTCCGGCGGCGCTACCCGCGCTGCCGAAGCGCCCGCACCCTCTCCACCACGGGTTTCCACTCTGTTGTGACGGGTTTCTTTAGAACTTCGGCAACCCCAAGGTCTTGGGCAAGCTCTCGTGTCGCTTTGTCAAGATCCTCGGTGATCGCAACGATGGGTAGTCCGGGTACGTTCGCACGGATCTTGCGGATGAGCGTAATCCCGTCACCACCGCTCAAGTTTAGGTCCACGAGGACGACTGAGAATCCAAGATCCTGCGCCAGCGAGTAGGCTTGCCGGGAGGTGGAAGCGAGAAACACTTGACGGTCCCGATTTAGCACCTGCCGTGCCTTCTCCAGAAATGCGGGATCGTCATCGACTATTAGAATCATGGCAGCAGAATTCTTCAATTCTACTCCGATTGCCGCCGCGCTTCGCAGTGCGGTATCTCACGCGGCATGAGACCAGGTACGGGCCTTGTGGTAATCCTTACCACGCACAATGTGCATGCCTTCATGCTGGCGTAACGCCTGGTCAGCCTTCTTCCATTGGGCTGCTGTGTGGTTGGCCGTGTGCCTCACGGCGTGAAGCGCGTCTTGATTTCCTGAGAAAACAGCACTGATGAAGTCTGCCTCAGCCTGCATACGTCTTGCGGTGGCATGCTCGTACACGGCCTGAAGCCGTCCGCACTCGGCACATCGAGAAGGGGCCACAGCGCTTGCCATATAGCTGTAGTGGCTCAGTGCATGCGCTTCACCAGTGAAAGATGAATTCCACTTCATCTTTGGGCAACCCGCAGCATACCTACCGCGGATTTGAACGGTTGACAGGTCCAATCATCCGATAGTATTCTGTGCATGAATTTACACTTCAGGTTCCTTTTTGAAGGTTTTATGTCTCAAGCCCGAGTTTCCCCCGGAGAATGCCCTGACAAATATGGCTTGATGGAAGATGTTCGCCTCGCAATGAGCGAAGTAATCGCGCTCGGTAACCGCGAAATGCAAGCGGTAATCGAGGGTGAGTTCGCCAAAGCAGAAGCCATCAGAAGCGAACTAGTAGAAGTCCGAAAATGGAAAGACTCCCTGATCGACAGCTATCGCCACCATGTCACGAGCCACGGCTGCTAAGGGCGTGATGGCCAGCACCGATCTTCTGTAGGATTCTCTGATGGCCCACCCGGGATCCAATCCCATCTTTGACGTTCGTCCCTAAAAGATGGACCTCACCGATGCTGTTGTGCAGGCGAATCGCATGGTTCGCTTCACGCCCATGAGAGATCACGGCTCTGATCGAAGGGAGGGACGGGCTGGATCGCTTCGATATCGCATTGACGCAGGCGCGGAAGCGCATAAACGAGCCGAAGCGTCAGCTAATGAGGCACATCCAAGCGCACGGTTGCCAGGCCGCTGTCAGTCGCGTGTGCTGAAATTTACCCCCCACAGGTCTGCCAATGGGTCTTACGTGGGGCTGACTGGTGGTAGCGAACTCCGCTTGGACCTGAACCTTCGGCGCTCCGATGTGCAGTCAGCCCACCACCATAAGCTACCGCTGTAGGGCCATCCCTGACAACCAGGCAGTTGTAAGAGATGTACACGGCCGCACCGCCCGAGGCGAGTCAAGATACTTCGGAATCGCTAGGTTACCCGGCCACTGGCGCGGGATGCGGCATCTTCTTGCCACGGCGCCATGATCGGACTTTGTCCTGGGCCGCTGCCATGTAGGTGTAGAAGACGGGAGTCAAGTAAAGCGTCACGAGCTGGGAGAACAGCAGGCCGCCGACAACCACCAGACCTAAGGGGCGCCGGGCTTCGTCGCCGGCGCCGTAGCCGAGCGCGATGGGGACGGCGCCCAGCATAGCGGCCATCGTAGTCATCATGATGGGCCGGAATCGGATCAGGCAACCCTGATAAATCGCCTGCATCGGCGGCAACTGCTGTTCCCGTTCCGCCTCCAACGCGAAATCGATCTGCATGATCGCGTTTTTTTCCACGATTCCGATCAGCATAATCAAGCCGACGAACGCGTAAATATTGAGATCGATGTGGAACAGATACAACGTGAGTAAGGCCCCAAAACCAGCCGACGGCAAGCCTGACAAAATCGTCAAGGGGTGAATGTAACTTTCGTAGAGAATGCCGAGCACAATGTACACCACCATGACCGCGATCACCAGCAGCACCCACAGATTGCCGAGCGAAGTCTGGAACGAGCGCGCGGCTCCCTGAAATTGGGTGCTGATGGTGGAAGGCAAATCGCGCGTGGCGACTTCCTGAATCCGCGACACCACATCGCCCAGTGCCGCACCCGGCTGCATGTTAAAGGAAACGGTCGCGGCCGGCAGTTCTCCATAGTGATTGATGGTCTGCGGCCCCGTCTCCGTGACTACGCGAGACAGGGTATCGAGAGGGATCAAGCGCCCGGTAGGGTTCTTAAAATACAACATCGACAGCGCGTTGGGGTCGGCTTGATAGCGCGGGAGCAGTTCGAGCAGCACCTTGTACTCATTGGCGGATCCGTAGATCGTGGAAACCCACCGCTGTCCGTAGGCATCATAGAGCGAGTTTTCGATCTGGTTCGCGTTCACACCCATGGCGGCCGCCTTATCGCGGTCGATGGTCACGTTGACCTGTGGAGTGGTCACGGCCACATCGCTGGTGACATCTACCAGTCCGGGCAGGGTCTCCAGCGTAGCGGCCAAATGATTAGCCGCAGCGTACAACTCGTCTTTGTCCGGACTCTGCATCGAGAACTGGTAGACGCTCTTGGTGACCTTGCCTCCGATCTGGATCGTCGGCGGGTTCTGCAGATAGGCCTTCATTCCCGGATAGCCGGCCAGTTCCGGGCGCAGCTTCTTAATCAGATCGTTGACGCCAAGGGCGCGCTGGCTGCGCGGCTTTAGGTGCACTACCAAAGAGCCATAGTTCGGCCCGCCCAGGTTGGTCGCCGTCGTGCCTCCCACGCTTGCCATGAGCGCGTCGACGTTGGGATCGGCGGAAACCATGTCCGCAATCCTTTTCTGATACTCGAGCATCTGATAATACGAGGTCCCCTGCGCCGCCTCGGTGTACACCTGCAGCTGATCGGTATCCTGGTCGGGAATGAACCCCTTCGGAATGTTCACGAACATGTACAGAGTGGCGCCGAGAACGATGACGAAGGTGGCCATGACCGCCGGCCGCAGCCGCAGTGCCCACTGCAATGTACGGTCATAGACCCACAGCATCCCTTCAAAGAAGCTTTCCGTCGCCTCATAGAACCAGCCGCGCTTTCCTTCGTGGACGGAGCGCAGGAAACGGCTGCACAGCATGGGGGTCAGGGTCACCGACACCACGCCCGAAATCAGAATCGCCACGCAGATGGTAACGGAAAACTCTTTGAACAGGCGCCCCAGGATACCGCCCATGAAGAGGACGGGGATAAAGACGGCTGCGAGGGAGAGCGTCATCGAGACAATCGTGAATCCGATCTCGGCCGAGCCGCGCATGGCGGCCAGCAGCGGCCGCTCCCCGAGTTCGATGTGGCGGACAATGTTCTCCAACATGACGATGGCATCATCGACCACGAAACCGATGGAGAGAATCAAAGCCATCATCGAGAGATTGTCGAGGCTGTAGTTCAGCAGATACATCACGGCGAAGGTGCCGATGATCGAGAACGGCAGCGCCAGGCTCGGAATGATGGTGGCCGACAGATTTCTCAAGAAGAGAAAGATGACCATTACCACCAGCCCGAGCGTCAGCAGCATGGTGAACTGCACATCCTTGTACGATTCGCGAATGGTATCGGAGCGGTCGTACAAAATATCCATGTGGACGGCCGGCGGCAATTCGTTTTTGAAGACCGGCAGGAGGCCCTTCACTCCGTCTGTGACGGCGATGGTATTGGTCCCGGGCTGCCGTTGAATGGCCAGGATGATGGCGCGGCTACCCTGTCCGTGGGAGTAAAACCAGGATGCGGTTTTGTCGTCCTCCACACTGTCGATTATGTTGCCCAACTCCTCCAACCGTACGGGCGTGCCGCCGCGATACGCGACGACCACGGGCCGGTAATCCTTGGCCGTCATCAACTGGCCGCTGGCCATCAGAGTGAACGCGCGCTGCGGGCCGATGATCGATCCGGTTGGCAGGTTCACGTTCCAGTTCTTCAGCGCCGTCTCAATCTCGTTCAAGCCGATCTGGTGCGACGCCAGGGCGTGCGGATCCATCTGAACGTGCACCGCGTACTTCTGCGCTCCCAGCACCTGCACCTGCGCCACACCCGTGATGGTTGATATGCGCTGCGCGATGCGGGTTTCCGCATACTCGTCCAACGAGTAAAGCGGCAGCGTTTCCGAGGTGAGGGCGAGATAAAGAATCGGCTGGTCCGCCGGATTCACCTTTGTGAACGTCGGCGGTGTCGGCATGTTGGGCGGCAGCAGGCGCGCGCCTTGCGTGATCGCAGCCTGCACATCCACGGCAGCGCCGTCCAGCTTGCGGCTCAGGTCGAATTCGAGGGTGATTTGCGTCGACCCCTGCGAGTTGGTCGAGCTCATCGAGTTCAGGCCAGCGATCAGCGAAAACTGATTTTCCAGAGGCGTCGCAACGGCCGAGGCCATGGTCTCCGGGCTGGCGCCGGGCAGGCTGGCGGTAATCAGCAGCGTCGGAAAATCGACGTTGGGAAGATCGCTGACCGGCAGGCTACGGTAAGCCACGGTGCCGAATAACGCAATCGCGCCCATCAGAAGGCTGGTCGCGATGGGGCGTTCGATAAATGTCTGGGAGATGTTCATCCGTCAGTCTGCCCCGCCTGCCAACGTCCGGCTATATTTGAGGCGCGCTGCCGGAATCGGAAGGTGCTCCGCCCTTGGGGCCGCCGCGGCCCCGGCCGCCCTGGCCCCCACGGCCGCCCGGTCCGCCGCGACCGTCCCGCACGATCACGTGACTGTCAGGCGCGAGCCGTAATTGGCCTTCCGTCACCACCGTCTCGCCCGACTCCAGCCCCTTATCGACCACCATGTCCTGATCCACGCGCAGGCTGGCGGTGATGTATCGCACCTCGACTGTGCGGTTCGGCTTCACTACGTAGACAAACGTTCCGTTCTGGCCGGTCTGAATCGCCTGGTTCGGCACAATGATCGCGTTCGGCCGCGTGGAGAGCCGCAAGGTCACACGAACAAACTGGCCCGGCCACAGCTTCCGGTCCCGATTCTGAAACGTGCCTTTCAACTTGATGGTGCCGGTGGTGGTGTCGACCGAATTGTCGATGAATGTCAGATTGCCGGTTTCTTCCGTATTGCTCTCGTCCTGAAGCTGGGCGCGCACCGGCAGACTGCGCTCCGCCATGTAGCGCTTGATATCAGCCAATTGCGCTTCCGGCACCGAGAACGTCACATAAATCGGCTCCACCTGCGTGATCGTCATCAGCTCCGCGCCGTTCGGAGCGATAATATTGCCCTGCTTGATATTGAGGTTTCCGGTGCGCCCGTCAATCGCAGACTTGATGCTGGTGTATTCGAGCTGAACACGCGCCTGCTCCACGGCGACCTTGGCCGAAGCCAGCTCAGCCTCCGCGCTCCGGATTGCCGCATTATCCGCGGCGACCGCCTGCGTAGTGGCATCCGCGGTGGCTCTCAACTGCTCGGATTGATCCTTGGAAATGATTCCGCCCTTGAACAGCTCCGAATACCGGTCGGCCTGGGATTCCTGATAGTGCAGGTTGGCGGAGTCGCGCGCCAGATTGGCCTTTGCCTGGCCGAGCACCGCTTCGTCCTTCGCCACCGTCGCCAAAGACTGATTGAGCGCGTTCTCGAAAGGCCGCGGATCGATGGTAAACAGCGGATCGCCCTTTTTGACGTAATCGCCTTCGTGGAAAAACACCTTGGTCAATTCGCCGCCGACTTGCGCTTTGACGGAGATCGTCGAGTATGCCTCTACGTTTCCGATTACCTGGATCTCGACCGGCACATTCTTTTGCATGGCGGTCGCCACGGTCACCGGAACATCGCCGCCGCCGAATCCCTTCTTGCCGCCCTTCCCGCCTCCTCCGCCGCCGGTCGCAGACACCTGACCGGTCGAACAGCCCGCCAAAAGAACCGCGGCTATCCCCAGCGTGATGACAAGCCAGGAGTTCTGGCGGATTGCCCGGAAACCGCCGGGACCGCGGACGACACGTATAGACATAGGGACCTTTGTTGAAGACGGCGCTCTAGCGAATCATAAAGTTACCACATTCGAGCGGCAATGGCTCGAAAGAGGCAGTTCCTTACTGCTTTTAAACCTTGGGCTTAGGCGGTGGAAGCTCACGCGCCGTCACGGTGTCGGAAAAGCCGATGCGGTTATGGCTGCCATCGCAGAATGGCTTGTTGGCGGACTGGCCGCAGCGGCAAAGTGCGATCACGCTGCGCCCGGCCAACCCGAAAGCCTTGCCCATGGGGTCGAGAATCTCAAAATCGCCCTCGATGCGAATAGACCCGTTGTTTTGAACCGTGATTTTAGTAGATGGCATCCCCAGAATGGTATCACGCGAGCCCAAATGGCAAGCCGCCGGTACGCCGTGATACCATGAAACTGTTCCTTACAAATCTGAGGTTTTCGTTTGGCAAGAATCACCCGGAAAGAACTGAAAGCGGATAAGTTTGCGCTGGAAGTCGAACATACAGTAACTCTTTTCGAAGAGCATAAACAGGAGATCGTTCGCTACGGCGCGGTTGTCCTAGTCGTGGTCCTGCTGGCAGTTGCATTTTATTTTTATCGCGGGCGCCAGCATTCCGCTCGGGAGGCTGCGCTGAGCCGCGCCATCCAGGTTCAGGAAACGTCCGTCGGCCCTCCCGCGCCGGGAAGCGCGACCGCCAGCACCTTCCCCACGCAGCAGGTAAAAGACCAGGCGGCGACCAAAGTCTTCACTGATTTGAAGAACCAGTACTCGGGCAGCGAGGAAGGCGAAATCGCGCAGTACTTCCTGGGAACCATTCAAGCGAACCAGGGCAAACTGGCCGAGGCGGAGAAGAGCCTGCAGGAAGTCGCCGCGAAAGGCGATGAAAAGTACGCATCCCTGGCGAAGCTATCCCTTAGCGATCTTTACTTTGCCCAAGGCAAAACCGACCAGGGCAAAAAGGTTCTTGAGGATCTGGCGGCGCACCCGACCATTTTCGTGACCAAGGAACAGGCGCAATTGGCGCTGGCGCGCAATCTGATCCCCGTGCAGCCGGCGGAAGCCCGGAAAATCCTTGATGGGCTCCGCAACACGCCAGGCTCTGTAAGCCAGGTAGCCTTGACACTGTACGGTCAGCTTCCTCCTCAATAGCCGCCGATTGCGATCGCCATGCTCGCGCGGCTGCGATTTGAGGTGGCACAAAGCCGGGGGCGGCGATACCCCGAGCCGGCCCACCCATACCGCAACGATTTTCAACGCGACCGCGACCGCATTGTGCACTCACGCGCGTTCCGGCGCCTCGAGGCCAAAACTCAAGTCTTTACGCAGGGTGGGTCGGACCATTTCCGCAACCGGCTAACCCATACGATTGAGGTGTCCCAGATTGCGCGCACCCTAGCCTCAGTTCTGCAGCTTGACGAAGACCTGACTGAGGCGCTCGCCCTGGCCCACGACATCGGTCATCCGCCCTTTGCCCATGCCGGCGAGGAGGAACTCAATCGCCAGATGGCGCGCTTCGGCGAGAAGTTCGATCACAACCTCCACGCCCTCCGCATCGTCGAACAATTCGAGCAGCGCTACGCGCGGTTTCCCGGCCTGAATCTCACTTTCGAAGTGCGCGAGGGCATAATCAAGCATTCGCGAGACTTCGGTCCGGGGGAGAATGCCGAATTCGACGCGTACTTTCCGGGCCTGCGGCCTCCGCTGGAAGCACAACTCATCGATCTCGCCGATGAGACAGCCTACAACACAGCCGATCTGGACGACGCATTCACGGCTGACATGCTGACCGCCGCCGAGATAGCGGATTCCGTTCCGCAATACAAGGCCGTACTCGAGGCTAGCGAGACACAGTTCCCCGGCGCTAGCGAGCGCGAGATTTTTCATGAGAGCCTGCGGCAATTGGTCGACCTGCTAGTCTCCGGATTGATCGATGGGACTGTCGCCCAGGCGCGGGAGGCCGGGGCACAAAGT
>CAZKQQ010000042.1:38752-39176 GCA_964554945.1 uncultured Solibacteraceae bacterium
TGTTTGTGGTGGGTGTGTGGGGCACAAAGTGTGGAGGAGGTACGCACGTTCCCGCGGCGTCTGGCGGCGTTCACCCCCCAGACAGCCGAGACCAGCCGCCAACTCAAGCGGTTCCTCCACGCCAAGGTTTACTCCGCGCCTGAACTCGCGCAGGGCCGCGACCGTTCGGTGGCCACAATCGGCGAGCTCTTCGAGTTCTTCCTGGATCACCCGGATCGCCTACCCCAGCCGTACTGCGAGCAGGCCCGGCGGGCCCCGCCGTACCGGGTGGTGTGCGACTACATTGCCGGCATGACCGATGGTTTTTTCCGCCGCACCTACGAGCAGATGCTGGGCGCGCCGTCTATTCTTCCAATCGCGTGAAGTTGGAAAGTTCGACCGATCGCACGCCGTACAACTTCAGAATCCGGCGGACGATCTCATC